>JADFYX010000131.1 GCA_015232795.1 Magnetococcales bacterium | reverse complement strand
CGGCCATGCGGTCTGACGGCACCATCATGGATGCTGAAGTTGCCATCACGGTCGTTCCGGCTAAAGGGAGCATTTTTTTTACCGCCTATCTCCGGGATATCACCCGGAGCAAAGAGAGAGTAGAGCAAATCAGGGTTCAGGCGGCGGCATTGGGTTCGGCGGCCAACTCTATTTTTATCACCGATACCAAGGGAAAGATTCTCTGGATCAATGCTGCTTTCACTGCTCTCTCCGGCTATTCCCACCAAGAGGCGATCGGAAAAAAACCAGATATTCTTCAATCTGGGAAACATGACGATGATTTTTATAAACATCTTTGGGATGAAATCAAAGCGGGTCGTGTCTGGCAGGGTGAGATAACCAACAAAAAGAAGGATGGAACCCTTTACATTCAGGAGTCGGTCATCACGCCTGTACCGGATTCCTCTGGGCAGATCAAGCACTTTGTCGCTATTCAGCAGGATATAACCGAAAAAATAAATGTCCAGAATGAGCGTAATAAATTTTGGATGGTGGTGGAGCAGAGTCCCATCAGCGTGGTAATAACCGATACCGAGGGGGATATTCAATATGTCAATCCTCAATTTAGCAAAAGTACTGGCTATTCAGAGCATGAGGTGTTGGGGAAAAACCCTCGGATATTGAAGACCGAAGAGACGGAAGTATCTGTGTATAAGCAAATGTGGCAAGATATTTCTGATGGTAGGACATGGCGGGGAGAGCTTTTGAATCGCAAAAAAAATGGTGAGACGTTTTGGGAGTCAACTACCATTGCCCCCATTTTCAATGAAGAAGGGCAGATTCAAAATTATCTTGCCATCAAGGAGGATATCACACAGAAAAAAAGGTATGAGAGCAATCTTAAGCAAGCCAAGGAGAGAGCGGAAAACGCCAACCGTTTCAAGACCCAATTTCTCTCCTCCATGAGCCACGAAATACGGACCCCCATGAATGCCATTCTGGGCATGAGCGAGGTGTTGAGTGAGAGTTCTCTTGATGCGGAGCAGCAGGAGTATCTTCGTATTGTCACCAGTGCTGGGAACGGATTGTTGTCCCTGATCAACGATATTTTGGATCTTTCAAAAATCGAGGCGGGACAACTGGAGTTGGATCCACTCCCCTTTAATCCCAGGGAAGAGGCGGAAAAGGCGGTACAAATACTCAAAAACAAGGCCATCAGCCAAGGGGTGATCCTTCAGATCCGTGTAGAGGGGGTAATTCCAAAAAATGTTGTGGGAGATTGCCAGCGGTTGCAGCAGATCTTGCTCAACCTACTCTCCAATGCGGTTAAATTTACCGAAAGGGGGCGAATCCAACTGGTCCTGACTCAAGTTGAGAGCGGGATGATCCGTTTTTCAGTCAGTGATACCGGTATCGGCATTGCACAATCAGAGTTGGATACCATCTTCCAACCCTTTAAACAGGCAGAAACATCTACCTCTCGTCGCTATGGAGGGACTGGTCTGGGACTCTCCATCTGCCAGAATCTGAGCCAGATTATGGGCGGACGGATCTGGGCCGAAAGTCAGAAGGGCAAGGGTAGCACCTTTCATGTGGAGCTACCTTTTCAACCAGCACAAGAGGTTTCTCAAAAAGTCCGCAATGATGCACAGCACAACCCAGAGTTGCTTTCAGCTTCCGTCGGTCTGTCCATTCTGTTGGTTGATGATGCCCCTGAAAACTGTTTGGTCATCAAGGCGTTCCTCAAAGGCTCTACCCATGCCATAACTTCTGTGGATAACGGTGCTCAGGCTGTTGAGATGTTCAAGGAGGGTAATTTCGATCTGGTTTTGATGGATATTCACATGCCCCAGATGGATGGTTATGAGGCAACCAAAAAGATTCGCTCCTGGGAAAAAAGCCGGGGTCTGTCACCCACCCCGATCCTGGCCCTGACCGCCAACGCCATGAAGGAGGATATCCAAAAGACCCAGGTTGCTGGTTGTAACCTCCATTTGACCAAACCGATTCGTAAAAATCATCTTCTTCAGGTCATTCAAAATTTCCAAGAATCTTCTCAATACGCCGAAAATAATTTTGAAAATTAAACCTTAGATTCGGTATCCAACTCAAGCAACTGCTTTTCATGCCATACCGTTGAGATCCAAACCGTATCGCCATCAACCAGTTAGATATAGCGGTTTGGTGGGATAATGACCTCCTGGTAGCCCGTGTTAGGATACTCCGGTATTGAGCGACCGGAGTTAGGGAACAGTTTGAGTTGCTCCAAGACTTTTTCAACATGTTCCAGATAATCCCATGCTGCTTTAGGATTTTTCTGGCGAATGAATTTGATCGCTACCAGATGTTCTTCCAAGGCAGTTGGAGTGAAACGGACCTGCATTCCTACTTTTCCTCCAACAGTGCCTTGGACCTGGTCATAACTTCTTCAAGATCGTGGCCCTTTCCATCTCTGATCTCTTGTTCTCCTTGAGCAAGTCGCAGCAGGAGTTGGCGTTCTTCTTCTGAACGTTCATAAGCTTCTATACTCATAAGAACGGCAGCAGCCCTCCCCCTCTGTGTGATGACAATGGGACCACGCCCATGTTCCAGCCTCTTGAGCGTGGCAGCTGCATCCTGACGCAGATCGGATACGGGAATTATTTCAGGAAGAACGGTCATTAGCATCTCCAAAGGTACGTTTAACGGCCTCTTCATGCTAGAGATGATCCTGAAAAAAAGCAAGAAAAACGAAACACATAAATACAGGTACTTTGGCCTGTGTTTAATATTTTCTAAAACCTCTTCTCGGTGGTCTAAGTGCTGCTCCTGGTCTAAATCCGGCACCGGAGCTTACTGACAGACGCATTCCTTTTACATCTATGGTTTCTGATGGTAGCTCTTTTAGAAACCTTGATGGTTGGGCGGATTCATAGCGGTTGTACATTAAACGGCGTTTGGCGTGGCAGAGGTATAGTTTTTCTTTGGCTCTTGTCATGCCAACATATAGAAGGCGGCGTTCTTCTTCTAATCCTGATCCCCCTTCTTCTATCGCCATTTTGTGGGGTAGGAGGTTCTCTTCTAAGCCTACTAGAAAAACCATGGGGAACTCTAAACCTTTTGCGGCGTGGAGGGTGGAGATAACTACTTTATCCGCATCTATGTTGCCATTTTCACCATTGGGATCAGAATCCAAGACCGCTCTTTCTAAGAATGCTGGCAGATCATCACCTTGTACCAACAAAGTGCGTAGTTCATCTAAGTTACCCTGTTTCTCGATCTCTCTCTCTGTGTTGTTTAATGATTCCCGATAGCCGGACTCATCAAGTAGATAGTCCAAAGCACTCTCTGGGTGCTCATCAGCATCAAGCATCTGACTCGCCTCAGCAATCATATCTACAAACTCTTGCAGTTTTTTTCTTACTGCTGGTCCTAGACGTTTTTCGGCGAGAATATGTTGAGAGCCTTCTATAAGGGAACCATTACACTCTTTGGCTCTCTCTTGTATGGCAGCTAGAGCACTGGGGCCAATTTTGCGTTTTGGGTTGTTGATAATGCGCTCAAAGGCGAGATCATCACGGGGTGAATAGGCCAGTCTTAGGTAAGCGACAGCATCTTTTACCTCTGCCCTATCCATAAAACGCAAACCACCAACAACTAGATAGGGGATTAACTCCCGGTTTAGTGCCTCTTCTATGGCTCGGGTCTGACGGGAGGCTCGTACCAAAATTGCTGCGTTGCCAAATCTGCCATGACCACACTGCCGAAATATCTCTTGGGCGACAAATCGGCCTTCGTCCACACCATCTTCGGCTTGGTAACGTACTAATTGTGGACCCTTGTCACCATCTGTCCAGAGGGTTTTCTCCATGCGTCCTGTGTTGTGGTTTATCAACTGGGAGGCTGCTTTTAGAATGTTGCCGCTGGAGCGGTAGTTCTGCTCTAAGCGAATAATTCTGGTATTGGGGAAATCTTCCTCAAAACGCAAAATATTGTCCAATCTTGCCCCTCGCCAACTATAGATGGATTGATCATCATCACCCACCACACATAAATTGCCGTGTCCTGACGCTATCTGGCGCATCCAATTATACTGTACCCGGTTGGTGTCTTGATATTCGTCAACCAACACATGGAGAAAACGGCTGCGAAAGTTGTCTAGGGTTTCAGGATATTTTTGCCACAACTCCAAACATTTACCCAGCAGATCACCAAAATCCATACTGTTGGTACGGCGTAGTTCATCTTGATAGTGGTTGAAAATGGAGCTTATCTGCTCTAGTTCACTCAAAGAGCGAATATGATCTGTGGTGAGGTCGTCCGGTCCTAAGCCGTCGTCTTTCCAGCGGGAGAATCCATTAGCCAGTTTTCTTGGGGTCCAGAAATTGGATTGAAAATGGAGATCAGACACCAGCTTTTTAACAATACGTTCCTGTTCTGAGCTGTCAAGAATGATAAAATTGCTGTCATAGCCCAATTTTTCGGCATTCATACGCAAAATTCTTGCGCCCATACCATGAAATGTACCAATCCACAAAGAGCGAGCCGCTACGATGTCTAGGTTAAGCATCTCCATAACCCGTTCACGCATCTCTCTCGCTGCTTTGTTGGTGAAGGTCACCGCAAGAATTTGGTTTGGATAGAGGGAGTCAGCGGTTATCAGGTGGGCTAAACGCCTTGTTAATACCCTGGTTTTACCGGAGCCAGCCCCGGCAAGTACCATCACGGCACTGCCTCTTGCTGTTACTGCTTCTAGTTGTGGTTTGTTGAGATTTGCGAGAATGTCCTGAATTGCCATGAAAATCCTTCAAGGGGGGAGTATATGATCTTTTTAATTACGCGCCCGTCTCTCTTTCCATAAGGGCTTTATTATAAGCTCGTACCATATCATGATTGGTAACCACACCTAAAACCTGCCCGGGATTATTCTCTGCAACAACCGGTAGATGCTGCACGTCTTTATCATCCATCAGGTGAAATGCGGTTTGCAGGTTATCTTTGGGGGTTAGGGTGACAACATCTTTGGTGGAAATGTCACGAACCAAAACCAAATCTTCCAGCCCTGGTTCAAATGCTACACCACGAATATTGCGGAAGGAGACAACCCCACTTAGCTCGCCATCGTCGTTGATTACCAAAAAGATATCATCATGGCTATTGTGGAGCCGGACTTTAAACTGCTTTATGGTCATTGTCTCTGGGATGGATTCAAACTCACGGCTAATAATAGAGGCGATAGATATTTGACGAAGAAGTCCTACCTCACGTCCAGAACGCAGGTCAATACCGTGGCGACGTAGTGCTCCTGTATAGACGGAATCTTTGTATACCTGATTGATTAAAACCGTGGCTACAATAGAGGACACCATCAAGGCAAGCATGATGCGATAGTCGCCTGTTAACTCAAAAAGAATAAGGATAGAGGCGATGGGTGCACCCAATACTGAGGCTGCCATAGCCCCCATACCAACCAAGGTATATGCCCCTGGCCCCCCTGAAATAGCAGGAAAAATACTATGGGCAACCATGCCGTAGCTACCTCCAACCATAGCCCCTAAAAACAGGCTGGGGGTAAAAACACCACCGGAAAATCCACTACCTAGGGTTACTGAAGTTGCTAATATTTTCACCAGAATCAGGGTGAGCATAATTGGGCCAGCCATCTGTTCTAGCAGAGCCATGTTCATGGTGTCATAACCGACACCCATAACCTGAGGAAAAATAAGAGCTATCAGTCCCAAGAGAAAACCGCCAATAATTGGTTTTAAATAACGAGGTATTGGAATAAGGGTGAAAAGATCTTCAGATTTAAACAACACTTTCATAAAGATGATGCCGGTAATTCCACACACCACTCCAAGGCCTACATAAGCTGGAATTTCCAAGGCAGATACCAAGGTGTAGTGGGGGACGATAAAAGCTGGAAAATCTCCAAGATGCAGACGGGCAATAACTGTGGCGATAACTGAAGAGAGAACAATAGGGGAGAAGGTTGCCAGACCATAATCGGCCAGGATAACCTCCAGAGCAAACATAACACCAGCAATTGGTGCGTTGAATGAGGCAGCAATTCCTGCAGCAGCACCACATCCGACTATTACCCGCATGTGGCGTGTAGATAGCTCTAATTTACTGCCAAAAAACGAGGCGAGAGTTGCACCTAAATGTACCACAGGACCTTCACGTCCAACTGAGCCACCACTACCGATAGAGAGGGAGCAGGCCACCATTTTACCAATTCCGTCCCTAAGGTTCATCTTACCCCCATGGAGAGCAACAGCAGACATAACCTCAGGAACACCGTGACCACGAGAGCCGGGGAAGAAAAAATGGACCAATGGACCGATAATGGCTCCACCGACCATGGGCATGAGTACAATCTGCCACCAGGCGAGGCCAGACAATATTTCAACAACATTCTCCCGGCCACTACCCATAAAAATATGTTGAAAAATTTCGATTAAAGTACGAAATAAAATTGCCCCATACCCCACAACCACACCGATAACCACTGCCATGATAGATAGTGTGAAAGGTTCGTTAAAACCAAGTTTTTTAAAAAATCGTAGCATTAGGATTTTAGCTTTTGGTATCTCTGGCCGATAAGTAAGACATCAATTGTTTAACCTATTCTAGTCTGTTCTAGGTAATACTCACAACGGTTGCATGTACTTTTTTTTAAAAAACATTTATTCGGAGGTATTATGCACATCCCCAGTCCAGCTTCAACACCATACACAGGTTACAATAATAACGGTACTAGCAGAGTAGAAACCCCAGTTTCAAAGGATTCTGGAGTAACACCATCTGATGTAGTGAAATTTTCAGCATCTGGGCTTGTAGCCTCAGGTGGCGAGAAACTTTCCACCCGTAATCCTGCTGTATACTCCAATGATGTCCAGATAAAAGCTAATCTAGCCCGAATTGTAATGGAGACACTTTTTGGTCGTGATGAAAAAGTAGACCAA
>JADFYX010000130.1 GCA_015232795.1 Magnetococcales bacterium | reverse complement strand
GCGATTTCCCCTGATACACCAGATAAACCAATATCTTACGCCATGCACGCACCGCCAACTGCCGAATCTAGGTTAAAGGCTTCATCTCTACTCGATCCAGCAAAAAAGCAACTTATTCTTTACTTTGGCAATCAACGTACAATCCACTAAGGGGAACTAAATTATCTTGCTAAGGTCTTAATGTACAACGAGCCGGGTTTTTCCCTCTCCTCCACTCGGTCTCGTACGGCTGGGCTTCTACCCCCTCCCCCCCCATCAGAAGCCCAGCCGAACAATACTTGACGGTATTGTTCGGTTCTCTGCTGTGCCTGTAAAAATTATCTTGATTCTATAAAATCAGTTCTGCTTTCTCCAATGCTTGCAGACGATCCCGGTAGGTTGCTGCTAGCTCAAACTCCATACGTTTTGCAGCTTCACGCATTTTTTTATCAAGCTGTTTAATCTCTTTTGCCAGATCTTTACTTTTATTTGATGCCCCATATGTCACCTCTTCGGCTGCTACTCGCAATGGTGAGAGATCATCATCCATACTGTAACTTACCACTTTTTCCTCTAAATCCATACCTGGAAAGTTTGGCAGTGGCGATGATATTGATGTAGGTGTTATGCCATGTTCAATATTATATGCTACCTGAATTTTACGACGACGTTCTGTCTCTTCTATGGCACGCTGCATAGAACCAGTCATTTTGTCGGCATACAAAACAACAAATCCATCTACATTTCTAGCAGCTCTACCAATTGTCTGAATCAAGGAAGTTTGGGAACGCAAAAAACCCTCTTTGTCAGCATCCAGAATAGCAACCAAACCCACTTCTGGAATATCCAACCCCTCCCGCAGCAGGTTAATACCAATCAAAACGTTAAACACCCCAATACGTAAATCTTTAATAATCTCCAAACGGTCTAAAGTATCGACATCAGAGTGCAGATAACGGACCTTCACCCCGAGATTTTCCATATAGTCGGTGAGATCTTCTGCCATGCGTTTGGTAAGAGTTGTAACCAAAACCCGATAACCTTTAGCAGTTACCCGATGTATCTCTGCCAGCAAATCATCAACCTGATTCTCCACTGGTCTGATAATGACTTCTGGTTCTAACAGCCCCGTTGGTCGTACAATTTGCTCAATCACCACACCCCCACTACGTTCAAGCTCCTTTGGCGATGGGGTTGCCGAAACATAAATTGTATCAGGGCGTATGGCATCAAACTCCTCCATGGTTAAAGGACGGTTATCCATAGCTGATGGAAGACGAAAACCGTGCTCTACCAAAGTGGCTTTACGGGATCTGTCACCTTTGTACATGCCACCAATTTGTGATGTAGTTACATGGCTTTCATCAATAAATAAAAGAGCATTTTTTGGGAGATATTCCATCAACGTCGGTGGTGGCTCCCCAGCATTACGATCTGTTAAATAACGAGAATAATTCTCAATTCCCGTGCAATAACCTACCTCTTGGATCATCTCCAAATCAAACAGTGTTCGCCCTTCAATACGTTGCGCCTCCACATGATGCGAGCTATCACGAAAACTTTCTACTCTTTGCGACATCTCCTTTTTTATCTTGTCCATTGCTCGTAAAAGCACAGCTCTTTTAGTGGCATAATGGCTTGCGGGAAAAAAATTCATCCGCTCAAGTTTGGCCCCACTTTGACCAATTAATGGATCTATAAAACCCATACGGTCAATAATATCGCCAAACATCTCAATGCGAACCGCTTGCTCCTCTTCATGGGGAGGAAACACCTCTATAGTATCACCCCTAACCCTAAAGGTTCCCCGCTGGAAATCAATATCGTTTCGTTTAAACTGTATCTCAACCAACTTTTTCAAAAGATCCCTCTGGTCTATCTCTTGTCCTACATACAGCTCTAACGACATATTTTTATAGGAGTCTGGAGAGCCAATACCATAGATACAAGATACGGAGCTTACTATAATCACATCTTTGCGGCTGAGAAGAGAGCGAGTGGCAGAGTGGCGCATGCGATCTATCTGCTCATTAACAGAAGAATCCTTTTCTATAAATGTATCTGTACGGGGAACGTAGGCTTCGGGTTGGTAATAGTCATAATAAGAGACAAAATATTCTACAGCGTTATCGGGAAAAAAACTCTGCATCTCGCTATAAAGCTGCCCGGCTAAAGTCTTGTTATGGGCTAAAATAAGAGCTGGCCTACCTGTATCACGAATTATATTTGCCATGGTAAAGGTTTTACCAGATCCAGTTACACCCAACAAAACTTGATCACGCTTGCCCTGGTTTAATCCTGATATTAGGCTATTAATCGCTCGGGGTTGATCCCCTTGGGGCTGGTAGTTGGAGACAAGATTAAAAGAAGAGTCTATTGCACTCATTTGTCTTTATATTATTTCGGTCTGAGTTTGGGCAACAGGTGGTTGTAGATCTTTTTTTCTGGTCTTGAGAATTTTTTTTAATTTTTTGCGATAGATTTTTTCACCACCAGACCAGTACATCTCACGCATATTGACAAATATAATTTCCCCATCCTCTTTTACAACTGTTGCACCCAACTTAGAAAGACGAGCTTTATTGTCATTATTTATAAAACGAATACCAGGAACCTCAAACTTGAACTCAAAATCTTGCTGCACCATCATGTTAGGCCGATGACCGTGAATGACAGTATCAATACCCAATTTTTTCAACAGTCTACTGATTTTTTCACCATTGGTCTGGCTATTTGAAGATTGTGAGCGGTAATAGGCTTGAGCCTGCCGTAAATCACCAAGTATTGCCATACCCTCTTTTTCACGAAACAGTGCATACTCACCTTCATAAAAAGCTTTACGAAATCGGTTGTTAAAGTCATTCATACAGCCAGTTTCATCTTTCACATGGGCCAAAAGACGTAAAAGCTCAAAAGTTGGATACCCATGGATAAAAAGATTATTATCACAGACATGCATAATGTCTTGATTGCGGATAAAGTCAAGCTCACTACTGCTCAAACCAAGGCTGTTGTAATTTTCAACTTTTTGCAGAATTTCCACCTCATGGTTGCCGTTTAAAATAAACATTTCGGCTTTATCAGGTAGAGTTTCCTGTAAATTGGATAATAGAGATATAACTTCTTTTTTGGGATTGGTTTTTTTTAACCAATCTCCAGTATGCACCAGATGAAAATTATTCAAACCTTTTTTCCATGCCCCACCCTTGTCAACCAATCCTAGCACCCAAAGGGAGTATTGAATGGATTTTATATCATTATCTGTATCAGACAGAACTACGGTAAACCTGGAACTCATCGCAACCTTGATAATTTGTGAAGTAATTTAAAACCTAGAAACAGCAACAGTAAATATCACGTATTTTACACTCTATATATGCTCAGGCACAGGGTTTGCAAAACAAACTTTATGTGAAAGTATAATTCTAGCAAAATCAAGCAGAAAAAGCCAAACAATTGCCTGAAATAGTGCCAATATATTGCATTATTCCTTAATTCTTTGACGTTTTATTAGTAGATTTCATCACGATGGAGCAACACAATGTCCACACCCCACTTTACCCAATCTCTCTTAAAACTTTCAAAGCCAAAAAGCTTGCAACCATCTTTTTGGGATAAGGTTCATAAAGGTATTCAAGCGACTATAGATCAATATCAAAATAGAGTTGCTCATCCGGTATTATTAGAGATAAAAGAGAACAATTCCTGCAATATCTCACAAAGTCATGTTGATTTTCCAGTAGATGTTGAAGAACCTCCACTCCAAGCAAGCCCAGAGTGGAGTTTGGTTCTCTCTGATACTGACAATGATATTCAAACCACCATATATGCTCTCTGGTTAACTGGTCTGTGCGATGAGTACGGTAATTGGAATCCAGGATTACCAAATATTCAGGTGGTACATACTGGTGATTGGTTAAACAAATGGCGACCAAGTCATCAAGCAGTAGCATTTTTTAAAAATTTACAACAATCAGCTCCCATTCAGTGTCCTGTAAAATTGTTGAACGGCAACCACGAACTCGCAATATTGCATATGTATGACAACAATTTCACATCACCTCTCACAGAAGATGATATCGCATTTATACGCAACCAGGATATTATCCACGTTACTTCAGATACCCTATTTTTACACGGCTACCCAACTCTTAACTTGGCAAATATTTTATTGCAAATGAAACGTGAAGAGTTGGCTTTGGCAGATTTTCCTGCCCGGTTACATAATGTATTTTATGCTAAAAATCGCCCCCTATATTCAGAACCTCAAGGTATGGAGATTATTGGTGATCTGCGTAGACCAAAATTTTATTATGAAAAACAGCTCGAAAACTATCAAGCCAGCCAAGGCCAAGAGACAGCAGAAATTTTGCAAAAATTAGGTGTTAATACAGTTGTGCATGGTCACAAACCTAACAACAATGTACAGATAGACCAAGAGTTAGCCAAACAGATACCGGGCATACGCTTGGTTAACAACGATAACCGTTGCAAACAGACCGGAATGGGAGGCATGCTCATTAACAGGGATTCTGAGATAATCTTTTTAAACCCCACAACCATGAAAGATGCAGGGGGAGAAAAAGGATTCCGCAAACTACTAAAAAAACGTCTTAAAACCAGACGCAAAGATTTAGGCCTGCCCAGCAAAAAGCTGCTTAGGCAAAAACCCAACCTTGCGTTGGTGGCTTAAGATTCAATTAGAGTAGTTAGAGCTGTATAATCTATTTTACCAACACCGTTTAAGGGTATCTCATCTACAGAGATAACCTGACTTGGCAGATATAGTTTACTTAGCCCTACCGCATTTATATGGGTAAGAAGATCATTTTTTGTCGCATCTTGTTTTGTGGTTGCTAAACAGAGGCTCTCACCTTTTTTTGTATCTGTTATCACTACCACAGCATGTTGGAAATCGGGCCAAACTGAAGCTGCTATGGACTCTACCCCAGACAAAGAGACCATCTCTCCAGCTATTTTAGCAAACCGTTTTACCCGTCCGACAATTTTTACAAACCCCAACTCATCTATTACCACCACATCGCCGCTATCATACCACTCTGGCCCTAATTCATTTTTGGGCATGGAAGGTTTACCCCCTCCACCCATTTCTAAATAACCCTGCATGATGTTGACACCTTTTACAAACAGCAAGCCCCCCTCGTTAATACCGACAACAGGCATTATTTTGTATTCAATACCCGGCAAAAAACGGCCTACTGTTGTGGCCCTATTAAAAACTTCACAGTTAACTGCCAATACCGGGCTGGCTTCTGTTGCTCCATAACCTTCAAAAATCCTGATACCATATTTTTCCACCCACAGTTTTCTAGTATCTTCCCGCAGGGCTTCTGCACCTGCTACTACAACTCGCAGTGTGTGAAAATCATAGGGATTGGCACTGCGTCCGTATCCAGCCAAAAAAGTGTTGGTCCCTGCTAAAATTGTGGCTTTTATCTGGCTTGCCAACTCAGGTATTTTTTTATAATCCAAGGGTGATGGATGATAGTGGCAACGCACACCGGCTAAAAGGGGAGCTAGTGTACCGACTGTAAGACCAAAAGCGTGAAATATTGGCAGTACGTTTAAAAATATATCATCACTGTTTAAAGCAATTCTTGCTCTTATCTGTTGTAGATTACAAAGTAGATTATCATGGGACAAAACCACCCCTTTGGGATCACCTTCACTTCCAGAAGTAAACAAGACAACAGCCGTATCGCCTGGTTTGCTAGCAATAGCAGACAACCTACTCTCAGGCCAAAAAGAGGCAACAAAACCTTGCAACTTATCCATAAGGCCAATTTGCAAACGAAAATCTTCTAAATAGACAATGTTCACCCCACGACCTAACTGCTCTACCATGGCAGTTAACCCAGCCTTTTTTACAAACACCCGAGAGGTTAAAATGGTTTTAATCTCTCCTGTCTTACAAGCTGCAAGCAACAGTTTTGCCCCACTGGTAAAATTTAACAAAGCTGGAATACGAGCAAAAGCTTGCAGTGCAAAAAATGTAAGTAGTCCACCAGCAGAGGTTGGCATCATCATACCGACTATCTCACATGGCTTGGTTATTTTTGCAACTATCCGACCCAGAATTAGGCTGCGCATATAAATTTGCCTATATGAAAGCTCTACTCCAGTAGAGTCACTCACAACTAACTGTGAATGACCATAAATTCTACCCACTCTACATAATGCTCCCCATAAATTGCCTTGTCCTTGAAAATGGGCCAGCAATGCGTTTCCTAAAAGATCATAAAATAGCGTTCCCGGTGGCTGTGGAGGTAGTATGGTTAAGCTGGTTTTTGGAAAAAAATGTCGAGGTAGAGATTGTTCACGGCTAGAGCTATAGTGATATTGACTACCACTCAAATAACAGGCAACCACCACTGCCGATGTTTTTTGCACTGCTTTTAGTGGAGTATCAATAATTTTAGCAAAAGAGCCATCTGTTGAAGGGGTCAACTCAGGGAAGAAGGCTGCCACTCCTCCATTGTTAAGGTGTAGAGCAAGATGAGCCCAATCTTGGGCAACCATGCTATCCACAGTGATAAACTCTACCCAAGAAAAAAACCATCGAAATATAGCAGAAGGAAACATTTCTTCTGCAACAATAAAACAACTATTTTCTGGCAATAAACTGGCTAAAATTGGCAGATCAATTTTTGCTTGATGGTTGCAAATCACCAAACACCCATGTCTGTTTTTAGTTAAGTTATCCTTGTCACCGCAGTGAAAACGATATCTAAACCTCACAAATAAACTGACCAATTTCTGCTTTAAACTCATTTAGTACCCCATTAATAGGAGTGATTCCCAACGTATTTGATACATATTTTACCTGAGAGCTTGTGAAAAAAGAAACCCTACTGCGAACGCCCCAAATTCACCCCCCGCACCATGTCGAAACGTGCCAAATTGGCTTACATAGCTCACT
>JADFYX010000012.1 GCA_015232795.1 Magnetococcales bacterium | reverse complement strand
AATTCACCTAAAGCCTGATGCAGCTTTTATAGAGGTAAGCAATCCACCTGTCTGTAAAAAGGGGTATATTACTTTTGGGGCTTTTAACCGTATAGAAAAAAACAACGACGAAGTTTATCAATTGTGGGCGCAGATACTTCACAAAATCCCCACGGCAAAATTGCTTATAAAAACAGGTAAGCTGGACTCGGCAAGCCGTAAAGCAGAAATTTTTGGCTTTTTTCAAAAGCAGGGAATAGCAAAAGATCGTCTCATTTTAATTGGCAGAACATCACGAGAAGAGCATATCATAGCTCACCAGAAGATTGATATAATGCTGGACCCTTTTCCTAACAATAGCGGCATGACTTCGTTGGAATCCTTGCGTATGGGTGTGCCAGTATTGAGTTGCGAAAGTTTAATACGTTGTCCTGCTAGTTCGTCTATGCTGCATATATTGGGGTTAGACGAATGGCGGGCAAAAGATAAACAGGAGTATGTTGCAAAAGCTATAAAGTTTGCTAAAGATATTGAAATGTTAAAAGATCTTCGCATGGAGTTGCGTAACCGTTTTGATGCTTCAGTTCTTGGTAACTCCCGGCTATATGTTGGCAAAGTTGAAGCTATTTATAGGCGGTTGTGGCAAAAATGGTGTGAATAGACAAAATATTATTATGGAATAAAGTACAGTTTAAATATCATGCAGCAGCAGACAATCAGGCCAATGTACTCAATAATTTATGCATCTTTTGCATAAATTCTGTTATAATGGAAGACAATTATTTGCAAAATTGACAAGGGTTTGTGAGTTGTTTTGTAGTTTTTTAAATGATGTCAACCACAGGTTTAATTTGAACATAATTGTTTAGGAAATCAACTACTATGACAAAGAACCTTGAGGAAATAGAGCAGTTCTCACAAAAACTTGTAGATGCTTACGTTCGTTTGGAGATCCGTCACCAAAAACTCCTAGAAAATTTGGAGTTGTCACATTCTGTATCCCATACAGCCCATGATGCGATTATTTCAGTTGACGGAAACGGAATTGTCTCCAGATGGAACAAGGGAGCAGCACTTATTTTCGGTTATATGGAAGATGAGATAATTGATCAACCTGTTGCAAAGCTCATACCCCAAAGATATCAGCAATATTATCTGGATGGTATTGAACAGGTAAATGCAACAGGGAGAAGTAAACATATCGGATCGGTAATAGAAATGCCCGGAATCCACAAGGATGGCCGTGAAATTCCTTTAGAAATTTCCATAGCTACCTGGTCCCAAAAAGGAAACCGCTATTATGCCGCGGTGATGCGAGACATTACAGAACGTAAAAAGTCTGAAATTGGCAACGAGCGTGTTCAACAATCTCGTGTGGCAATTAGTTCTTTACTTAGAATAGCCTTAGAGCCAATCTCATTAGAAGAGCAGTTGGAGAAGGCACTAGATGTTATTCTTTCGGTACCATGGCTTTCCCTACAATCCAAGGGTTCTATATTCCTTATGGATGAAGAGAAAAATGAGCTTGTTTTAATTGCTCATAGGGGTTTAGCTCCCCATCTGCTATCAGCTTGCGCTCGCCTTCCTATGGGTTATTGTCTTTGTGGTCGTGCTGCCCAGGAAAGGAAGCTAATTTTTTCTGCTCACCTAGACCATCGTCATGATGTAACATTTGACGGTATCAAACCCCATGGTCACTACTGTGTGCCTGTAATGATCAATGACAAGCTTCTTGGAGTAGTCAACAGCTATATTCCTGATGGTCATGAAAGAAACCCTGAGGAGACGGAGTTTCTGCAAGCTATGGCCAATACCATGGCAGGACTTATAGAGCGGAAACAGATAGAACAAAAATTAGAACATATAGCTCATCATGATTCCCTTACTGGTCTTCCCAATCGCCTGCTTTTTATGGAACATTTGACAAAACAAATAGCTCGCTCCCGCCGTGAAAACACCCTGTTATCTGTCCTGTTTATGGATCTTGATAAGTTCAAGATGGTCAATGACACTATGGGTCATGATATCGGAGATATGCTCCTTAAAGAGGTTTCAGCACGGATAAAAACTTGTCTGCGTGATTCAGATGTGATTGCCAGGTTGGGGGGTGATGAATTTACCGTTTCACTTCCATTTATAGCAAACCAAGAAGATGCCGGTCTGGTAGCAAAAAAAATCATTTCAGAGTTGGAAAAACCATTTTTCTTAAAAGGTAACGAATGTAATATCGGTTCTAGCATAGGTATTAGCATTTTACCTGTAGATGGTGACTCACCGGAAGGACTGCTAAAAAAAGCTGATGTAGCAATGTATGAAGTCAAGAAGCATGGTAGAAATGATTATAGATTCTTTGAGAATGGTATGGAGAAAGAAGAAGAGTAGGGATTTTATGGTAGGATAAGCAATGCTCTATTTTGTGAATTGCACTATGGATTAGGGTGCTCATAGGGTGCTCATAGGGTGGTATTTAATGTGTTGCAGATATATTGCGATAAAATAAAAAGATTCCAAGAAAAAATTGGAATCCAGGAAAATCATTCTCTGATGTGTTTATGTGGTGTAAGTCTTTGAAAAAAACAGGGCGAACGATGGGACTTGAACCCGCGACCACCAGAATCACAATACATGGAACAGACCTTATGGCTATATTTTGATTTTTGATATTGCACAAGAATAATCCTGAACTTAATGAAAACTAAACAAAGTTCACAGAATTTATTTTTTGTCGGAAGTTATAGTCTAAATCCCATATTGACCAATATTATAGAAATAACTTAGGTGTGATCTGAGGATGGCCAGAGGTTATGACTAGATATTAGCTTTTCAATTATAAGCCCTGATGCTGGTCAAATAGCATGTATTTCAAAAATCAGCGATGGATACTCCCCCATACCCCGGTTGTCCATTTTCACTTCGTCGAAAATAACGGTGGTGGTGGCATTATTTTTTCTCAGAGTCTCTTACAGAAGCCGGGCAACAACGGAGATAAAGGCTGCCTTCTGAACCGCAATGGTTCCTTCCATTGTAATTTTAATATTAACGTGTGGTATTTTGTCTTTCCTCTTGGTTATTGGTATGGTTTAGTCTATATTTTACAGGCATTTATTCTTTGTTAGCAATTATGCAATACTTTCTTGGAGATCTCCAATGGATACTATTCTTAATTGTAAACAGGTTTGGGTAAACAAAAATTTGAACCAAATCTAACCTGACAAACACTTTTTTGAAAAAAAACAGTAACTGTAAGATCAAGTGTGAGCTACTACACATAATAGGTTAAAACATATGAGCAACAAGGACAGTAATAATATAAAAACTACAATACGACAGATTGATAAAGTGATCAAAGCTAGTGTTAATTCAGGATTGGATGCACAGCAAATCAAGACTATAATTAGTGCCATACGTACAATTAATCAAACTACATCAAGCCTTCAACTTTCTGCATTTGCAACAAGAGGACTTTCGAAAATGCGGGAAGATTATGCCACACAATTGTTGAACCAACGTGGGGATTTAACAGTTGAAATAACACAGATTCTTTTAGTTCTTGACATCATAGCAGATGGATTTGACATTGCACTTGAGCTATTGATCAGACGTATATGGTTACATCGTCTGCCTGTACCACCTATAGCTCAGTGGTTGTGGGATCAAGGGCTTACAGAAACAATAAATTGGGGTGTGTTACCAAATACTATGCAGCGTATAGCAGTTGAGAATCGTTATGTTGCGGTAAATGTTGCACTTACATTGTCAGCTTTTTATACAAATAAAACACGAGAATGGATGGATAGTATAGCAACCATGGCCATAGTTCCTCTATTACTGAATGAAGCTCGAATTGGCTCAATTAACTGCGCTCTTTATATTGAATCTCTGTTGGCACAATATTGGATAAAACTTGAAGAGACTGAAGAACATTATGAAAAATGCTATAGTTTGTGGGTTGAAACATTTGTCGAAGCAGGAGAGAAAATTAGCCGTAGTTTGCCCACAATAAATACTATCCATTATACTGAAACAGATAACCAAATGCCTGTAATAGGCTTTTTTCTTCAACAAGAAAGCATGTTAGCTCATGTGGAAATGCTTCTAACCGCCTTGACCGCTGTACAAAAACAACAAACAAAATATTTTGTTCCACGTGTCTATACACTTACAGGAAATGATGAAAACATGCAAAAGGCATTTTCTGCAATCAACGTTGAGGTGGTAAGTGGACGTAATACAGAGATTGTAGAAGGTTTTATAAAATTACGGTCACAATTACATCAGGATAAGGTAGCAGCTTTAGTATGGATTAGCGTGCCAAATTTATTGGCTTTTGCCAAAGGTCTTGGTGTAGCCCCAAAACTAATTTGGTGGTCGATGAAATTTCATCCTACAGCTTTCGAGGGTTTGGATGGATACTTCACCATATCCCATGGGTTAAAAACTACATCCACTATAATGAACCGTTCCTGGAGAATCATTCCTACCAGACTTACTATTTTCTCTAAATTAACAGATCCAGGAACCGAAAAAACCGCTCGTAAACTTAAACAAAATTTTGGTACAAGTGTTGTAGCTGGTACTTTTTCTCGAGAAGAGACAATTGCAACCAAGCCTTTTTTGTCTCTTATAACTAAAATATTACAGAAAAACAAACAGTTACATTGGCTTTATACTGGTAAAAAAAACCATCTAGACATTCAAAAAGCAATTATTGATGCTGGAGTGTCTTCACAGGCAAGTTATATCGGATGGATTGACACACGCCTCTATAGCCAAATAATCGATATATATGTTGATTGCTGGCCTCTAGGTGGTGGAGTGACTGTCACCCAAGCTATGGCCTGTGGAAAACCATATGTTTATATGACCAATGGTGGATCAATGGTCATGGATACTATGATTGCAGATGTCCTCGTTGATCCAGAAATTCCTCAGGAAACGGCAAATAAGTTGCGCCAAATTTTTGGGAATGGTGAATTTCTTCTTGCAGCAATAGATGAGAACCAATACATGCAATTTGTGCAAAAATTAATTGAAGATGTTGAATTTCGTAGAGTAGTTGGCAATGCTTATCGCACTTGGACAGAAAAATTCATGACTGATTCCAGTGCCTTAGCTGACATTTTCTCAAATCATATCTTGCAGTGTGCCAAGCCATAAAGCTTTTACAATTTTGATCAATTTTTTTTTAAAGAAATTTTATTATGAATAGTTTTAATATGATGTCATCTAATGAAGTAGTACGAACACATCGATCAAAAATTCCAGCCTTAAACCACTTCAACATAACAGAACTTCATAAAATGCCTGAGTTATTTGATTGGGTTGATTGCAGAGTCAATGATGAACATCACTTCAAAATGTTATTGGGAGGTAAAGATGATGGTGTTGCGATGCGTTTTTTTTGGAATGGTCAATATGAGGCAGCCACATTGCGTGCTTGGGTTTATTTTGCATCAAAGAGTAACTTGATACTTGATATTGGCGCCCACACCGGAGCCTACACTTTAGCAGCTCTTTCAGCAAGTTCTGGGGAAAATGTATTTTCTTTTGAGCCTCATTTTATGAATTTTGCAAGGTTGAACTTAAACTTGAGGGGAAACGGTTTCAAAACTTCAAATTCTCATATGGTAGCCGTAGGTGATAAAACAGAAATACGTAATTTTTCTATTTCTACTAATATCAATTATTTAAGCACAGGAGGATCTCTTGACAAAAAAACTGGATCTTTTACAAGCGGTGTGCAAGTTGTAAACCTTGATAAAACATTCGCAACTTCAATACATGAACAAATTAAATTAGTGAAAATCGATGTGGAAGGGCATGAAGACAAATGCTTGGAAGGAATGTCAAATATTATAAAAGTAGCTAAACCAATAATTTTTTTTGAATGTATAGATGTAACATCAGGTCAGAAAGTCGAACATTTTTTACTCTCTAAAAATTATATTATTTACGAAATTGATGACATAACAGGAAAGATATCTGAAACAAATAAAAGTTTTCCATATTTAGATACCAATGGGCAGCCAGTTATGCACAAAATAAATCGCATATCTGTGCCATCTCAGCAAAGGTTAACAATGAATTGTATTTAAATGGCCCTAAAAAACTTTCAACATTTTGATATTCAAAGAAAAATACTTTAATCACGGTATTGCAATTTGTAATAAATCTAGTGTTTTATACGACCAAAACAAGCAATTTTATGGTTGGTATGATGGCACTCCCTGGCAACCCCTATGATGGGCATACTTTGGGAAAGGCAATAGATCAGGTTGCTCGCCTCACTGGCATTGAACCTGAACGATGTTATGTGGACCGAGGATACCGAGGCCATAAACTGGATTCACCAGCAGTATTTATTTCTGGTCAACGAAGGGGGGTGACTCCGACTATCAAGAGAGGGCTAAAACGTCGAAGTGCCTGTGAACCTGTAATAGGCCACATGAAGGAAGATGGGAGGCTAGGGCGTAATTTCTTGAAAGATGTGCTTGGCGACAGGATAAATGCGCTTTTGGCAGGTGCCGGATTCAATTTACGTCAGATCCTCAGGAAACTGAGGTCTTTTTTACTCAAAATTTTGATCAGGTTGAGGTTCCAATTTGTGGTTCAGCAGCATTGTATGTCATTTTGAGGCGATAATATTAGGTTGCGTAGAGTTAGGTATTTTTTGGCTTGTTCACCTCATGTGTTACTTGGAGTCATGCGCGGTTTTTCAGGCTCGACTACTTAGGGTCATGCTCGGTTTTTCAGGACCGACTAAATAGCTTACGTTAGGTTCCGAACCTCAGTTAAAGCTTAATTAAAACCAATTGATGTTCTTCGTTTAAGTGGACGATACTACCCAAGCTCCTGATTTTCTCCAACAACTCCAACAATTCCAATTGCCCTCGGCGTTGCTGTTTATTATTCGACTGTTTCGTATCACCAAGCAAACTTTCCCGGTATCTCATGGGAAAGCCACCAAATTGCCACAAAAGATAAGCAACCTTTCTCTGCCGTAGGGACTCCACCATAGACTCACCATCATCCCTCAAGGTTCGGCTCCATGTAGTCTTAAAACCGACGATAACTTCAATGGGATTCCGGGAAAAATCCAGATGAAACGGCGTTCCGGCCCAAACGATAATTTTTTCCCCTACTGAAGCTTTACCTTGAATGGTCACCATCTCATTTTTACGTGCTTTCGAGTTTAGGGATAAAATATTGGGAATCCAATCCTCTTGCCCGCTCCAGGACAGATAAGATAGAGATGAGCCGTTGGACTTCAACTGATCGATCCGGTCGACAAAAATTACCAGAAACATTCCGACAAATAGCAGAAGCACGAAATGGTAAGAGGAAACTATATTCTCCTTGAAAAAAAATGCAGAGAAAAACAACTTTGTGGGTTGTTGCAAGGAGGCCATATGTTGGATTAGGTGGAGAAGAAGAGGCAACAGCGATGCCACTACCATGATCCCCGGCATGGCGTGACGCACCGTATGTTGCGTAGAATTACCCCAGGGAAATGCAAGGGGAGAGAGAAAATAGAAAAAAGATGCTGTCAAACAGATGGAGATCAAGGGTAGAGCATCAAGCTGTGACCGGGCTGCGGAACTCCTTCTCCAAAGTAGAAACAAAGCCAGAGAGACCACCACGGCAACAAGCAGAAAAAACAGAAAAAACCAATAGATCCTACCACCCCAAAATAGTTGCAGATCATGAAACAAAAGCAAAATTCCCAAAGAACCTTTTTGCAATGCAAAAAAAGCTTGATAACCTACTGTGGTTATACTCTTGAGAATAAAGGAGATCTTCTCTTTGAAAAGCAACAGCCAGGGAGCCGTCAGAAAAATAATCATCAAAAGGGAGGCCGTATAAACAACCACAAAGGGTTTGCGTCGTGGTAAGAAGAGCAACCCCAGCAATAAATCAAACAGCAAAAATAAAGCGACATAAACAAAAAGGGTCGATTTTAATGTCAGCATGGCTGAGATAAAAAAGACAAACGGAATACGGGTTTTTATTGTGGGATTGAAGGGGCTCTGTCCATACCACATCATCAATGAAAAAGTGGCTCCCAATATCATCAGTGTGGTTGAATAGATGGAGGAGATATCAATGGATACTGGGTGCCATATGATAAAAACGCCGAGGGACAAGAGCAGACTTTTAAAGGATATTTGAAATTTATTTCCAAGTTCGATGATCAGGGCAACGCTCAGGATAAAACAGAGAATCAGATCAAATCCGTTAAGATACTCAATATCAAAAGCCAACAGAAAAAAACCCTGCATGAAAGCTTGCCCACCCAGACTATCGAAGGGAAGAGAGCTAAAGGGGTTGTCAGTATTGAGGCTACCACTAGCAACCATCTGCAACACACGAGGGATATAGATCCCGAAATCGTCATAGGGATTGAAAATCGCCGTTGGCATAAGGGTGTGGATGTAGAAGGAGACAAGGGTAAAGAGCAAAAAATAGAGGAGACCGTAACCAAACTGGTTAGGTCGATTCCATATTTGCGCAAGGAAAGTCAGCAACCGGGATAGGGTTAGTGCTGGGATAAAGATCTTTTTAACTCGACCAAATAAATGATATACCGAAAAGATGAGTCCCAAAAGCAGCACCCCCCAAAGTACAGGTGCTTTGGCTATGGAGAGTAAATTCAACACCCCCCCCAAAATGATCCAGATAGATATCCCAAAAGAGGCGTGGTAGGCCCAACCCAAAGAGGAAACCGGCAGTAGTCGATGTATGAACAACCGACCCCAACCGTAGAGCGACAACACAATAGCAATCAGGAATCCTGTTGATGCCAAAAAGTTGATCAAAATTTTCTCCTTGGAAAACTTAAAATAAAGCGATTACTTATAGTAACTCAAGCTTGAAAAGAACCATCTTGTTTTCCTCATTAAAATATAGAACTTCACCCCGATTTTTCAGGGTTTCCAACGTATCCAATAGATACAGGCCGTATTGCCCTTCAAAATTATTCCGCTTATCCAGGCTGTTTGCACCACGAGAATAAGATTGTTTATCCCTTAGAGGGTATTTGTCATACTGCCAGAGGATATAACCGATACCTCTTTTTTTTAAAGTTTGCAAAACCGTCTCAATGTCATCACCAAGAGTTTGATTCCAAACCATATCAAGCTTGGCTACGGTCTCAATCCGGTTTCGGGCATAATCAAGATGAAACGGTGCAATAATTAAAGCCAGGATTTTTTCTCCCTTGGGAACCTTTGCCTGGATACTCTTTATTTCATTTTTTTGCTCTTGGGAGTTCAAGGCGAGAATCTTTGGAACGGTTATTTTCAGTGCCCCTTTAGACAAATATGCTAGCATGGTTCCATAGTTGTTCAATCTGTGAATTCGATCAATAAACAGTACCGAGAACATACCGATATAAAGTATTAGTAACATCTGCGCAAAAGGGACAAAACCATCTCTTATGAAGGTTGAAAAGCGGGGCGACTTGGCCAGTTGCCCTTTAGAGACAGAAGAGTGGATGGTGTAGAGCATGAACGGTAATAAAGGTACAGCAGCCAACAACACCGGCGTGGTATAGCGGACAATATGTTGAACCATATAACCCCAGGTAAAAGCAACAGGAGCCAGAAAATAGAAGAGAGTGAGAGATAAAAACAGGGACAGTAACGGTATGGTCCATAATGTCGAACCCGACTCTCTTCTATTTTTTGCCAAAAGATAAAGAGCTATATAAACCGTAGCAGTCATAAGTAGAAAAATAACAAGATACCAATAGAGCCGACCACCCCAGTAGAGATGTAAATTGCTAAATTGAAAGAGTGTCCATAGGGAGCTTTTGGGGGCTACCAAAGAGGAGGCATCTCCACCACGGCTTAACGAAAGGAGAATTAGCTCCACTTTTTCCCTATAAACCAACAGCCAGGGAAGAACCAGAAAAACCACGGCAAAACCGAAAGATGCATAGCTCACCACAAAGGGTTTCCGCTTCAAGACAAATAGCAGCCCCAGCAAAAAATCGACAAAGAAAAACATGATGATATAAATGACCATGGTTGCTTTCAAGGTTAGAGTGGCAGAGATAAAAAAAGCAACGGGGAGTAGTATCGCCATCTGTTTTAAAAAGGAGGGATTTGACTCTAGCTGCCTATACCACTTAATCAACCCAAAGACAGCCCCAAGAATAAACAGTGTGGCAGGATAAACTGTAGAAATATTATTGAATATGGGATGCCACACCACCAATAAAAGAACACCTGAAAGCAGAATTTTAAAGGGAACTTTTATCTCTTTCCCAAGCTCAATCACCAAGGCGATGCTTAGAAAAAAGCAGATGATCACATCAAACCCGTTGATATAGTTGATATCGAAAACCAACAAAAAGAATGCCTGCATATACGCTTGGCCACCCAGACTGTCCATGGGCAGAATGCTGAAGGGATTGTTGGTCTCAAAAGTACCGCTGCCAAGCATATGTAAAGGTCTGTAGAGATAAACCATAAAATCGTCGTAGGGGGTGAAAACAGATGTTGGCATGAGGGTGTAAATGTAGAAAAAAAGAAGGGCCAAGAGGGAACAATTGAGAACGACAAAACCACGCCAATGGGGTTGACTATCCCGTTTTTGTGCGAGATATGAGGTCATACCAGATAGAGACAGATTGCCGCCAAAAAGTTTGCTGGCATGACCGATGTGGAGATACATCGAAAAGAGCAACCCCACAACCAATACGCTCCACAGGGCCGGGGGCCTGGCAATGGCGAATAAGTTTAAAACACCACCCAGAAACAGCCAGAAGGACATGCCGAAAGAGGCACAATAAGCCCAGCCAAAAGAGAACTCCGGCAGCAGTCGGTGCAAGAGAAATCGACCCCAGCCATAAAGAGACAACACCAAAACGAACAAAAAACCCGTCGACACCATAAAATTTACCACAATCTTCCCCTAACGATCCCTACAATTGCATAAACTACCACCACATTGCGGTATCGCAACCAATACCAATCAAATAGAGGTGATTGCAAAGTTCTAGAAACAACTGCCGAATCTAGGTTTACTCACAGATACTGCTTATTTTCAAATCAACTGGTATTTTGTTAGGGATGGATCTTTTAAATCCAATCAAACAAAAGGAATCCTGAGGCATGTCATCACAGGATACTATATCAATGTACTGGATGACTATCCAGAGAAATTAGATATGACAACCCTTTTCTGAAGAAGTATTTTACTCAGAAATAAAGGGGCTCATTATCA
Source organism: Magnetococcales bacterium (assembly GCA_015232795.1). Lineage (GTDB taxonomy): Bacteria > Pseudomonadota > Magnetococcia > Magnetococcales > JADFYX01. The sequence continues at coordinate 11,262 of JADFYX010000012.1, read as the reverse complement.
TACTGTTCAGGAGCCGTAAAGTTAATAGATACAAAGATTCACAATCTCTGAGAACTTGTGAAAAAAACAAATCCTACCCGGATAGGATGTTCCCTTTCCCGATGATCTTCTCGACTGTATCGTCACCACCAACACCATTGACAATATTGCTGATTGTGATACCTTTTTAAAGGTGGTAAAACGTGTTTTAAAAAAAAATACAGAACCTTACTGTTTTCCATCCATACGGTGGCAGATTTTGCTAAACCCTTGAGGCCGATCATTAAGCGGCTCGATAAAAATCATCCATATCACTTATCATAATGAGGATGTTTGATCCCTTTGACTTCGGTTTTTATGGTTGTTGCAGGGAATCTGATGGATAATCCCCTACATCTAAAAAAAGATTACTACCATATGAATGAAGACACACCACAACCCACCGTTCAACCAGCAAAAAAAACAAAGACAAAACTAAAAATTTTGGCCTTCTTTATTTTGGGCCTCTCCATTCTGATCTTTATTCTGCAAAATCTCGGCATCACCCCGGCCATCGCAAGAGATGCCCTGATAAATGTCGGATATTTCTATTCTGCACTCATTTTAGCCACCTATTTCGTGTTGGTGTTTTTAGTGGCCATAAAATGGAAAGTCATCATCATGTCTCTGGCCGAGAATATATCGCCACGCCGTGGTTATTTCATGTACTACGCCTCCCTGAGCTTTTTGATTAACGGCTTTATTCCCCAAGGGGGTTTCGGGGTGCGGGTGGGATCGTTAAAAGTTCTCTATGATGTACCTGTTAGTAAAGGGATCATTTCACAGTTTATCGATCAGCTATTTGAACTCATTGTCACGGCTATCCTGATTCCTCCTAGCATACTGTATATGTTGCATATTTTATCCATGGGTGAGGCACTGCTGTTATTATTGTTCTCCATCATCATGGTTTATCTGCTCATTCACTATTCCAACCCCGAGCGCATCCAGTTGGTCGGCCACTGGCTGAAGAGTCGAACCAGCAGCCTCGAACGTTTTGCCCTTTTTAGCAAATTCAGTCGAATGTTGGTTGACATACCCTTTGAAAAACTGAACCTCAAATGGATTGTCTCCATCTCTTTCATAAGAATGTCGGTCAGTATCGCCAGCACCCTTTGCATGATGTGGGCTGCGGGAATCTCCATCACCTATTTGGAACTGCTGCTGGTTGCTCCTGTGGTCTATTTAATCGGGCTCTTCTCTTTCACGCCCCAAGGAATCGGCACTGTTGATGCGGGCTGGCTTGGTGTACTCCTTGCTCTGGGAGTTGATAAATTGACCATTGGAAAGTTCTTGATTATTGAGTTGGCATGGGGCAACTTGTCCCAAGCAATCGTGACCATCGTGTTGTATCTTTTCTATACCGCTTTCAACTGGCTCCAGGCGGGAAAAAATAGTTCCATTTCATGTGCCCCTTCCGAATCTATTTTAATTCGAGGGGAAAACAGGATACCAACCAGCATAGGTAGAAAAAAATGAAGCTACTTCTTGTTCGAGAAGTCTCAGAAATTCGTGGCGATCTTTCCCAAGGTCTGGGAATCATAGGAACCATCGCCAAAGCTGAGGCAGAGGTACGTATTTTTGACAACAACTCCATGTACGTCACCTTTTCCATCAAACAGATCATCGAGAAAATAGCCCAGTTCAACCCCGATGTTGTCGGCTTTCATGTCCATACCCATAATATTTTCAAAACCGGCGAGTTGATCTGCGCCGTCAAAGCTACATTTCCACATATCTGTCTTATCGCCGGCGGACTCCACGCCTTTCATGAACCTGAGGAGGTGTTGGATCTTGGGGTCCATATCGTCGCCATTGAGGAGGCCGATTTAACCATTCTGCCTCTACTTAGAGAGTTGAAAAATTCGATTAAATCTGGCTCGACTTTCCAGATACCCCCACCGTTATCTGACAGTCTGTCCCTGGTCCCCGGCCTGCTTTTCAGACCATCTACCACCCAGGAAATCAAAAACACCGGACGGCCGGAATTTATAAAAAATCTCGACGATCTCCCCTTTATCGATTATGAGTTGTTTAATCTGGAGGATTACATTCATAAAAAATCCGACGGTCACTATGTTACCAATACCCTTTTGACCCAACGGGGTTGTCCCTTTACCTGCTCCTTTTGCCAGGGGGGTGATGAAGGTGCCTTCCGTATGACCAGAGAGAACTCTCCAGAGTATAAAATCAACTATATTCTATATTTAAAAGAAAAATACGGTCACGACTATTTTGTCTTCTTTGATGCCAACTTTACCCTCAGTGCCAAAAGAACCATGGCTTTTTGCGAAAAGATCATCGCATCCGGCCTTAACAAAGAGATTAAATTTTGGTGCGAGACCAATGCCAGCCTGAAACTGGACAGACCCATGGCGGAGGCATTGAAAGAGGCCGGATGTTGTGACATCGCCTTTGGAATCGAGCGGTTAACGGACGATGCCATGGAACAGATCGGCAAAAAAGTTAAATTTGAGATTATTCAGGACCGCATCCAAAATTTGAGCGATGTGGGTATTCGTGTTGCAGCAAATGCTCTGGTTGGCTTCCCGTTTGATACTGTAGAGACCATCATGAGAGAGGAAAAACTCTTTAACATGACCTTGGACAAGGTGGACTCTATAATGGTCTCGGTGGTACTGCCACTGCCGGGAACCAAGCTCTATCATCAAACCGACAAAAAAAGGTGGTACTTCAGTCAATCCTACATCAAGTGGCGTCCCCCTTTTTACCATATAGCCTATAATTATAACGGCAACGCCTGGAACGCCAACTATTTCAATCTCAGCGAAGAGACCATGGGGGCTGTCCGTGGTATGCGGGAGAGAATGCATAGCAAAAGCATGCAAAAGTTAAACAACAAGATAGTCTCCTCTCTTTTTATCTTCGTGCAGATTTTTGCTAAAATTTCTCTTTTTCTCTTCCAGCGATCCCCATTAGCGGAACGGATCATCCTGGCCCCGGTCCATTTTACCTATGTCTATCTCTGGAAGTTCATGGTCAGCAAATTTTATGTAACCCGATAGCCGGGCCGTACAGTGTTTTCAATGAACTGTAGATGATTCCCATTATCTATAACATTAAAATTTTTCTGTTCGGTTAAACCACTTCAGGCTGATTCCGTAAGCACCAGTATCCAGCCCTACATAGACCTCTTTGAGCTTGGTTAAAAGGCCACGACGGTATTTGTAGATTTTTCCAAAGTAGTAGAAGTTTATCAGGTTGTTGAGATGGTGCAGGATGAAGTTGTCTGGCATTTTATCGATGATCTCTTTAACCCTGTTGGGAAACAGATATCCCAGAGGGCGGATCAAACCGAAGGTCTTGCGGAGTTTGTTGACCTGGGTATAGTCGATCCCTTTGATATAGGCTGGTTCGTAACAGTCGGTATTGAGCTTTTCCACGTAGGATTTTTCAATAAGGTTGTTCTGAAGACAGGCATCCGTGAGAGGCAGGCCGGGGTAGGGTTGAAAAATAGTTACCCCCGCATAGGTGGGTTTGGCCTGACAGACCAACTCGACAGTTTTGATATCGTCATCAAAACTGGTGAATGGTAGACCGATCATGGTGGGGGTGGTGACACTGATGTTGTTTTTCTCCAACACCTCAATGGCATCCAACAATCTTTTGTTGCTCATTTGTCGAAAAAGATGTTTTTTACGATATTCAAAATCCCCATGTTCAATGGCTAGGGCAACCGAGGCACAACCGCTTTTTTTCATCTGAAAAGCCAGTTCAGGGGTAACAAACTCCGCCCGCAGACTGACGTTGTAGGGAATGTTCAACTTGGAATAGCCGTCAGAAAACTCCTTGAGCCAATCCATTTTTATACCAGCAAACACATCCTCGCCAAACATGATGAAGGGTAGTGGATATTTTGTCTGAACCTCTTTGATCTCCTGGATCACCGATTGAGGTGTACGATAACGCAGTACCTTACCTTTTCCCTTGGTGACCTCGTTGAGGGCACTGTTGTAGCAATAGGAGCATTTAAACGGGCATCCACGGGCGGTAAAAAAAGATTTGGCAATGCGCTCTTTGAATATAAGAGACTTGCCGTAAAACAGCTCTCGATCCGGGAAAGGCAGAGAGTCCAGATCGCCGACTAAAAGCTCCAACTCGTTTTTATGGATCGTTCCACCCGACTTGACCCAAAGACCATGGATGGCAGTTATCTCCGAGCCAAGACGAATCTGCTCCACCAGGGAAGCCAAGGGTTTTTCGCCATCCCCACGACAGATGACATCCACCCCATCCTCTTTTACCATTTCAGGAAAATAGGTAGGGTGGGGTCCACCGAAAACTGCAATAAAAGGAGGCAGAACCGACTTTAAAAACTGGTTGCGTTTTACGTTCTCCTTATACTGACCTGACATAATACTGTAGAGAACCAGATCTGGGGCAAAATGGTGTAGAGCTTCGAGCTTATCTGCCTTGGGATCAAAAAAACCGATGACAATTTCCGGGTAGAGATTTTTCAAATAAGCAGAGAGATAGGCGATACCCAGAGGCTCTTTGATGGAGAGTTTGTAGACGAAGGCAACTCGGGGCAATCCTTTGACCCGGTTTATAACCGAACTTATGTGATCGCTACGTTCTTCAAACAATGGCTTCATCCCCTTGATTGGAGTTGCAGATTAATCTGTAATAGAAATTTACACCCAAATTGAAGATTGGCCAACGGCGACCTGAAGTCGCAGGGTGAAAACCATGGGATATTCATTTATAGCTCCTTGGCAGATGCCGTACGGTAAATCTGAGAGGCGAGGTCAAGGTTATGGGAAAATATTTAAGCAGCCCCAAAAGCCCGCACCACTTCATCAACCGATAGGGTGGAATCAGGTAGCTTTTGCTTTGGGAAAACTCACAATTAGGATCATCCAACCGCAAAAGGGCGTTGTAGAGATTTTCCCGGTCATACTTCACATCCAGCCCTGCGGATTGACAAACCTTGTCAATTTTAAAATTAGTTATGAAGTTCAGCCCGTTCCAGAGTCCGTCCTGTTTCAAGCGGGGGATGAAAAATTCGGTCAGTTTGGGAAATAGGGGAACCAGTGGTATTTCAAAGTGGGTCTCAAAGGGAATGGTGTAGTTCGGCACAATGTGTACCATCCTCCCTTTTTCATTTAGTACAGCCCCCATATTCTTAAAGGCCAGGGGTAGATTACTGACATGCTCAAAGGTATAGAATGAGAAGATGATATCATACTTGTGGTCAATGGTGGTTAGATTGTCCGTACTCAAATTAAAAAAATGGTCTGGGCTGACATCCAATATATCAAAAACCGCCCTTGCAATCTCACGGGAGAGGGTATACCCCCCCATGATCGGCTCTATGGAGTGGATATTATAGCCAAGGGCTTTGAGATAGCCATAGACAATCCCCAAACCGCCGCCGATCTCCAAAAGAGGTGTCTGTTTGTCATAACCCAGCCCTGCAATCAGACGTAGGGCACCTTCCCCCCCTTCCAATAGGGAGTGAAACCGATGTTTAAACCGTTCCTCCTCACTCAACTCCCCTTTTTTGAAAAGATATTTCTCGGTATCCGGGGTGATGGTCTTGCCTAGAAGATTGCGAAAGGCATCGTTCGCAAAAAAAAGAGGGGCATTTTCAAGATAAAAATCGGTTAAAGATGGTGGGGAATCCATATAGTTCTCCAATGTACCGTCAGAAGGCTTCATTTACCACTCCGGGGTTTTTTTCTTACGGTTAAGGCCATAAACATCCGAACCCAACGCCGTCATGATCTCTCCAATCCGTTGAGAGATGGTACGCCGAAAACGGAAGACGTGCATAAAGGCCAGATAGCGAAAAAATATGTTAAGCCATCGTGTCACAGGTCCATGGGGAAGAAAACGAAATACCCGCCGTGGCTCCAAGGCAAACGTCTGTTTTAAAAACCGCAGCAAAGCAAAAGAATCGTTCAACCGTGTTACCTGGGGATAGTCAATTCCGGCTAGATCCGGTGGTTTGAAAAAGTTATTAAATTCAACAACGTTTGGTGAAACATCCTCCAGTATCCCCGCCTCAACACACTGTCGTGTCAGTGGCAGACCAGGATAGGGTTGGAAAATAAGGGTGTTGGAGTGGGTCGGGTTGGCCTTGCAGACGAAATCCAGGGTGTTGAAGTCATCTTCTAAGGTGGTGAAAGGTAGGCCAAGCATAACTGGTGAGACGGTACTGATACCCTCTTGTCGCAGGAGCCTTGTCGCCTCGATCAGCTTTTCGTTGGAAAGTTTACGAAAAAGATATTTTGCACGATAGCTCTCACTACCGGACTCAAAGGCCAATCCCACCGCAGAACATCCGCTCTTTTTAAGCATGGAGGCCAACCCCGCCGTAACATACTCCCCCCGTATATTGGCATAGTACGGAACCCCCAGCCGACTATAACGTTCGGAAAACTCCTGCAACCAAGGAATTTTCACCCCGGCAAAGATATCTTCGTTAAAGGTTAAATATCCGGCATGGTATTGTTTTATGAGAATCTCGGCCTCTTCCACCACTTTGGCAGGGGAACGGGAACGCCAGGATTTTCCCCCTGGATGAAGTTCAATGGCACTGGAGTTATGGCAGTAGGAGCAGATAAACGGGCAACCCCGTGCGCCCATCAGATGTTTTTTCGGATCCTTGGCCCGAACGGGAGCCTTTTTGTAGATCAACTCCCGGTCGGGAAGAGGTAGTGTATCCAAGTCAACAATCAGATCGGCTGCCGGATTACGACTGACCTCACCGTCGAGCTTAACCCACAATCCTTTGATGGATGCGATATCGTTGCCAGCTTTTAATGCGGTCAGCAGGTGGTTCATGGGCAACTCACCCTCACCACGACAGATGATATCTACACCCTCTTGCTGGATCATATCCGGGAAATAGGTGGGGTGGGGGCCGCCAAAAACAGCAATGTAGGGAGACAGCTCCTTTTTAAGTCGTTTATTACACTGCAAATAGCGACCAACATCAAAGGAGACAACACTGAAGAGAACCAGATGAGGGGAGAAATCACCAACAGCCGAAACTGGCTCTTGTGAGGGATCGAAAAATGCTAGGGTCAGCTCTGGGTGTTCCTGTCTGATATAGGCTGCGACATAGGCAAGTCCCAAGGTTTCATCCTGGGCCGGTTCATTCAAAAAAGCAACTCGGAGAGGAGCCTTGCGGGAGTCGCTATAGATGCGTTCAAGAGCAGTCATGATATAATCCATCCAAAAAAATCTGGTTTAGAGTCTCCTCCTTTGTCTATCAGTTTGCCTTGCTGACCTGTCCGGGGGGAAGCCGATGGCGAATCACCTCAAACACCCCACGGGCCAACACCTCTGCTCCGGCATCGTTATAGTGACACATATCCACATAACTGGTTGTGGTTACGTTATCAAACACCCCAGTCATATCCTGGAAAGGGTAGCTTTTGGGTATCTCGCGAAAAGCCTGGAAAAACCGCTGCTCATATATTTTGAGAACGTTATTGGAGAGACGTTTGTCCCGCCAGATCCGACTGGTGACACAACGCTTCTCGATCTCGGTCAAAACTGGTTTGGTGAATGCTGTAGGCTGGAGCATCATGATAAAGTCGATACCCCTCTCACGGGCCATGGTGTTCATCAGGCTGTAGTGCTGAGAACTTATCTTTACCCGCTGGGGAATATTTTCATAAACCCGTCCACCCTCTTCATCCTCCCCTGGTAGCTGTTGGGAACCATCCTCCTCTGTTATCAGGAAATCATGGATACGACGGAAAATCTTCGGCAAGACCACATGCAATAGATCGAAACTGAACGAGTGGGCTTTGAAAAACGAAACCGTCGAACGCATAAAAGAGCCGTCCGAATCATAGGGATTAATCAAGGCGATCCTCTCATACACTTCCGAAAGCAGAGAGGCGGAACGCATATCCGGCTCTTTGAAGGCATAGCTGGCATCATTTCGACCACTGATGGCTAAAACCAGATCCGCATCAAAGCTCTTGATGTGTCGGTAAAAAGCCAACATCTCTTGAAAGGATTGATAACCGGAGACACCCAGATTGGTCACCTCAGCCTTAACCCCCGTCTCAGCGAAGATGATCTTTTCCAACTGTGCGGGAACAGAAGTGGCGTGGGTTGAAGAGCCACCACCAAACATGGTACTGCCCCCTGTCACCACAATTTTATACTCTGGATTGTCATATGTTAACGGGGTGATTGAGTGACCCAGAGCGTCAGTTTCAATATAACCGTATGCCGCAGAAACCCCGAAAGAGCAGTGTCCGCCAACCCGATGAACATCATTTTTGCGGTTTTCCCAACCCAGATAGTGGTGATATGGATAGGTCTGGATGGACATGCCAAACTTTTCCAATCCCATAATTGTTAGGTAGGAGACCCCCTCAATAAATAGTATTCCGATTAGAATAGAGAGGATGGAAAAAAGCAGGGTCTTACGCCTGGAAAAGGAGAGAGTGTTTGGGTCCTTGTTCATATCTCTATAGGATCCATCAAGGTTTGGAAGAGGCTACTTTAGCTAGAGTTGGCCTGATCCGTTCAAAAATGGCCTGAGCAACTACCTGCGCCCCGGCATCACCGTAGTGGTTCAAGTCGATTAGCATGGTCTCTTCAATAGGGTCGAAAATATTTCTTAAATCGTGATAAATATAGGATTTTGGAATTTCATCGAGACGATTGAAAAATTTTGTCTCATATTTACTGATGGTATCGTTGGAATAGCGAATATCGTCGGTAACACGAGACTCCGAACAGGCGACCTCCTGTGGGGTTAATTTTTTCTTGCCACTAAAAGCGGTGGGCAAAAGCACCATCCTAAACTCTGCTCCATTCTCGATAGCCAGAGTGTTCATCATGGCATAGTGCATGGAACTGATGAAGACGCGATGGTTGATATTTTCATAAACCTTGCCTCCTTGTTCACTCTGCGCCACGGCACTGCGAGGGCTATCTTGGTGGTTGGAAAACTCATCCCTAAGTTTTCGAAGTATTTTACTGGAGGCAACGGACCATAAATCATAAGCGTAGGAGTTGGCCCGCAGATAACGGGAGAGGGACATGTCGGTATTAATCACCGAAGCTAACTGGCGAACAGCACCACTGATGGAGGCCGATTGAATGTCCGGCTCCTCAAAACCAAACATGGCATCGTTCATTCCGGTAGCGGAGATAACCATGTCCGCCCTGTTCTCCTTCAAAAAGTCATAAAGACCCAACATCTCTTGAAAGGATTGATGACCGGGAATGGCAAGGTTGACTACCTCCACCTTGATTTTCATGGTATCGTAAATAATTTTTTCCAGAAGGGAAGGAAAGGAGGTGGCGTTACCAGTAGATAAAGCTCCGAAAACAGAGCCGCCACCAGTAATGGCAATGGTATATTCAGGGTTTTCCCAGTTATAGTTCGGGGTGGGATTCAAACCTTGGTCATTGGTGGAATAATAGTTACGTTTCAGCAGTTCCGGGTAGGCGCAGTGACCACGAAAACTCATTATGACATTTGGCCGGGGACGATAACCTAAATAGGGGTGGTAGGGGGCATCCTGAATCCAGATTCCCTGAGTGCGCCAGTAGTGGGTAAGAGTCATGGCTGCTAGCTCCACTCCCACAACAAACAGAAAGATCGAGAGGGTCACAATAAACCATTTTCTTTGCTTATACACGCTTAATGAATCCCCACCCTACGAATAATTTCAACCCACATCCACCTAACAAATCTGCCGTAAAGGGGTTCTATTCCTCATCTTGAAAGCGGTACTCCTCCACCCAATCATTACCTTTTCTCAATCCAGGAAATATACCCACCTCCCGGCCAAAAGTCAAAGGTAAAACCTTTGCAACAACCTTTTCACATTTATTATTCTACACCGTATTTATCCTCTGATTCCAGTAATATACAAGTTTTTTGAACAGCCATCACCAAAGGGATGAGCCAAGAGCAGAAAAACCGTTCAGAGCAAACCTGTAAGACTCTTTTTTTCACAATTCAGGGTTGTTGCCATTGATAATGGGGCATCTATAGCAAAAGCTCTCTTTGACCCCCTCATCTTTGATGCCTGGGTTGTGCATCATACGCCGGATCAAGTTGTACTCTTTACCATTAAACAGTGAGAGCAACGAAGCCTCTTTGACATTACCGACATTAATTCTCTCACGCCCCTCAACATAGGTCTCATGCAACCTATAACAGGGACATAGCACGACACTGCCGTCGTAGACTATGATACTGGTAAAAAAAGGCCAGGCACAGTAGGGCATTAATTTAGCCTTTTTTGGATGGTCTCTCGGCTCAAAGGTATCCAGCCAGACCTCCTCTTCTCCATAGCCTATATAGTGGATATCGACACCTAGCTCCTTGCAGTAGGCTTTTATCAATGGAATTTCATGAATGTTATGTTTAAACTCCACCGTTTGGACTTCGATGATAAATTTTTTAATACCCAGCCTATTTCTGACGGCTACCAACCGTTCCAGATTATCCTTCACCATATCGACATTGCCGTTAATACGGGTGGTGCTGTATACCTCCTGGGTAAAACCATCTAAAGCGACGGTCATCAAAACAGCAGCAGAGGCGGCTGAAGTAACCAGTAACTCCATCTCTTCATCGGAAATTTTCATTGAAAAATTTGAAGTTACATAAGAACTTATGCCCTTATCACTGACATAGCGGATCATCTTGTAAATACTGCGGTTCAAGAAAGGCTCTCCCATATGACCAAAGCTAAACGCCAAACTTTTACCTTCAACCTCATCGACTATTTTACAAAACAGATCAAACGCCATTTTCTTGTTGATAAAATCACTCTTGCTAAACCCCTGGGTTTCGGAGTCCGCATGAATGCAGACAGGACACTTGAGTTGACATAAAGGGGAGTCATCAATTTTAACGACAAGAGGGTAGACCTTGATACCTTCCAGTCGAAACATATATTTGACTGCTACTTTAAGAATGTTCCATATTTTACCTGGAACAAAAAGATTGGTGAAAAAAACTGATCTTTTTCGATTTGCAGCGGCTAGCACGCCAAAAATACTCTGATGAAACAAATCTTCGGCCTTCATGGGTTATCTCTTTTTCCTAAAAATACATACTACCCACTCCATCACGACACAAAACATGGAGTAAGAGTAAGGTTGAACAGGTTATCCGGGGCAGGCTCTATTGACGAAATTTTCCAACGAGAAAAAATTCAAAAGCGGCCAACTCCTCAACGGAAAAATGCTGAAACTTCTCGTGGAGTTGAAACGTTCCACCTTGGAGCA
>JADFYX010000129.1 GCA_015232795.1 Magnetococcales bacterium | reverse complement strand
TTCATTGGTAGCCCATGATCTGCGTGGACCTTTTACAACTATTTTGGGTTTTATCCAGCTTATAGAAAAAGATAAAAAGAACCCTCTATCTAAAAAACAGAAAGGGTATATGCGTTGGGTTTTGGAAAGCAGTGAAAAAATGCTGCGTATGATCAATGAAATTCTTAATATCAGCCGTTTAAAAACTGGCAAAATTATTCCCAAATTTCGTTTTGTAGATGCAAAAACCCTTTGCGATAAACACATTGCAATTCTATCCCCTCTCATAAAGAAAAAAGGCATCAAACTAACCAACGATCTACCAGAAGATCTACGCTTATATGCAGACCCTGATCTTTTTGGAGAGGTGATCCACAATCTACTATCCAATGCGGTTAAATTTACAAAAAAAGGTGAGTCTATAAGCATACTCCAGCCAAAAGGAGAGAAAACTGCTGTTGCAGTTAAAGATAATGGCATTGGTATACGTAAAAAGCGTTTAGCAAAACTATTTGATCTAGAAGAAAAAACTTCAACCACTGGTACTGCCGGAGAACACGGCACGGGATTTGGCCTACCTTTCAGTCAAGAGCTAATGAAGGCCCACAAGGGTAAGTTGATTGTAGAATCCAAAGAGGGAGAAGGAAGCAGCTTTATAGCTATATTGCCGGAGGTACTACCAAGAGTACTGGTAATTGATGATGGAACAGACATCCGGGATCTTCTTCGTGAAGGACCGTGCATGAACCGGATTATTGTTGATGAGGCAAAAAATGGGATTACTGGTCTAAAATTGCTAGCAAAAAACCAATATCATCTAATTATCTGTGATATCCAGATGGAAAAAATGGATGGTTTTGAATTTTTAGGTTTTGTACGCGGCGACCCAAAAACCAAAAAAATACCTGCCGTCCTACTTACAACCGATCAATCCATAGAAACAAGAGATAAAGCCTTCCAAAGCGGGGCCGATGATTTTCTCACCAAACCTATTATTGCCCAAGATTTTATCCCAAGAATCAGGCGTATTTTGGGGTAGTTAAAGCAATATCATCCAACACCATTCATACACCACCCAACTGCAAATTCGAAAGCAGTTCCAAGTAAACAACAAAGATAAAAAAGCTTATATTATTATGGGGCAAGGAAGATTATCTCCCTTGTTGGCTTGGGCAACGGTTGGAAACATTTTTTCGGCATTCAGCAGCAACCAACAGAATAATTTATGGAATCAAACTCATAACCATATTAATTGATATGAGCACCTTGTATTAAAGCAGAATGAGAAACTCTTTGCAGTCACCTTGCAGGTGTAAAACTTTCCCTTATATGCAAGATGAATCAATAGCTTGCGTCAGGTGCGTGGCGACAAAGGCTAAATCTAGGTTCAATAATCATTCCGCCAATTTATTCCAAAATAGCCTCCCGCATCATTTCTGATAGTCGAGGCCAGTCCAAATGGCGGATAAACATCCAGCTCAAAATTCACTTGACCACTATTAACATTTACTCCCTGTTCTACTTCAACATATAGGCGATCTCCCACATTTTTTCCAACCCGAAGCCTCCCATTCGCAACACTATCACCTGTTATATCTAAGCGGTCCACACCTATTGCCTGTCGCACCCTACCCATGGGATCAACACCACCGCCGCGTAACTGACGAATAAGAGCTGCAATCTTAAGGGCCTGAATTGGTGTTAGGTTTTCACCTTCTCTCCCAAATAACAGTTTTGCCAAAATTTGGTCCTCTGGCAAAGGAGGCACACTTTCTAGCCTCAAGGATGGCTGGTCAATGGGACCTGTAACTCGAAGAATAGCAATCAGGGATTCTTTATTCACAACACCACGCAGATCAAGTTCTGGCTTAGGGGGGCTTGCACCAGTAAACTGAATGACACTATCTTCCAACTTAAATTGTTGGTCCAACAGTTGAAAAATCCCCATTTTAATTCGCAATGTGCCAGTTATGGTTGGACTTTTCAGAGTACCTTTAATATCCAGACTGCCGCTCCACTCACTTTCCAGCCCTTTTCCCCGCACAAAGACTCGATTTGGCAGTTCAATATGAAGGTTAAGGAGAGTGTTTCCCTCTCTCTCAAGGACAGCCATTTCATCATCGGAAATAGTGTTTGGTTTTATACCATACTCACGAACCGAAAGTGAGGTGATTTGAGGTGCAAGGGATTCAGGAAGATAAATATCAACACCCTGGCTACTGAAATTCCCTTCAATAATCGATTGTCCTCTCTTCTTGATGAGGGTCGCAACACCTTCAATTTTGCCTTGAAAATCATCTTGTCTGGCAATTGTTAAATCTGATACTTTAATTGTACCACTAAGACCGTTCCAACCTAAACTGGTATCCCTTACTAAATTCATTGAAAGCTTGCCTTTTTCGCCATCGGTAGCTGTCAAGTTTAATCGAGGAAAGTGTCCTGGTTGGGCGACAAGACGGGCGGAAATATCTTTCAGCAGTGTTCCAAACATGCCATTTTCATATACCCCACCATCTAATGCTAAAAGGCCATGAATATTATCTTTTTCAACAGGATTGGTGACTGTCAAATTCAGGTTGAGTTGCCCTGCCAAACGGTGTTCTTCTAACCCTATGGATTGGTTTAACCTCTCCAACTCGACAACACCTATCAATTGACCTTTGAGCTTTGTCAAATCGATCTTAAAATCAGGAGTCCCATTTAGATCTAAAGAGGTAGGAAGGTTTAGCGCAAAATTAAGTGGTTTTTTTCCCATTCCTGATAAGATACCGTTAGCTTGAAAATCACCTTTTTTTAGGTGACCAGATAATGATAGATCAGTTGAAGGAGCGTCCTTGACACTCTGCCATTTCAATCCAGCAAGATTCGCCGTCACTTTGCCATCCATATTGTCTCCCGGCCCATACAACTCTACTCCTACTTGCAAAAGACCCGTCGCAGGCATATTGGAGACAGGAAGCTGAATTAAGGGAAGATTTAGAATAGCCGAAAGCTGGCTATTTTCTTTGGATAGGTTGGTCTCAGCAACCAACGTCGCCTTCCCCCAACTAAGATATGTTGCTGTCAAACCAAGGTTGTGAGAAGAGAAAGAAAGGGTCGATGGTTGTTTCAAGCGTAACGGATGTTTTTGCCACTCGCCTTCGAGTTGCTCCATAACTACATTCCAAATCTCATCTTTTTGCTCAGCAAAAACTTTGGCTGATATAGATAATGGTCCGAATGCTTCCCCGGAAAGCTGCAAATTGGCTGAAATTTTTCCATCCTTACCCGTTGCAATCAGACGGCCCGCTTCCACATGCATTGTTGCAAGGTCTCCCCCCGTGTATCCCTCATCCAGATCGAACTGTGCCTGCCAGTTCATTAAATTCTCAACAAACTGTATATTGCTATCAATTTTAAGTTTTCCAATAGCAGCAGAAGATGATTTTATCCCTTTCATTAGAATATTCATCTGTGCTTTTTGCACATTGTCGTTGTGATTCAAATTTAGGTCAATATCCCCAGAACCTGCCAATGACGAGAGAAGAGTCTCCATACCTTGATCAGCAGATTTTTCAAACCAATATTTCAGCCATGGTGATAGCCCCTCCATCTGGAGATTACGGCCTTTAAACATACCTTCAGCTTGCAAACTCTCAACATCAAGATGAAGATTACCATGCACTGGACCTACAGGTGTGTTCATGACCAACTTCGATAGGTTGAGGTCTGAACCAGACTTTTGCCAGGGAGTAGTCAGTATCATCGGCATATTCCCCTCAAACTTATGAGAGGCAAAAACCTTAAGATCACCTTTCAAGTTTGCTCCATTCTGCTCGACAGTACTACCCCATTCCAGATGAGACAAACCAGACTCAGCCCAGATCGGACCATTTACCTGACCAGTAAGCAATATCTTTGGAGCTGTGTTTGAACCATTCACTGCAAAAGAAACTTTACCTGCTCCCAACAATTGCTTATTAAACAATGGTGAGAGAGGGGCTAAATCTGCCACATCAACAGTAACACGCCCTTGTAACTGCCCATCCCTACCCTTCATCTCCCCTGTAGCAGTCAGATATTTTCCTGATAACACTCCCTTCTGAATTTTCCACCCACTCTCTTTACGAAAGGAGAGCATGGCAGTCAATTGAGGATGTGGACCGAGCAAAAAACTGCCGTCAGGTTGTCCTAGTTCAAATTGTTGCAGATCAACAACCAAATTGGCATCGAAACCGTTCTCACTTAATCCTGAAATAGAAGTCCATTTCAGATGCGCCTCTGTGTTTCCCTTAATTGACCAACCCATGGGTGAGTTCCAGGGAGTCAGATCAGAGGATAGTATGACAACCTCTCCTCTGCCGGGTTTATCATCCTGTTCTCCTGAGCCACTCACATTGATACGAAGATGAGGATGAACCATTGCGCCTTTGATAACAAAGCCTGTCTGAGCTGCTCTATCCAACTCCAATGTCCACTTCAAAGGAGAAGAAGGTGGCTGCCAATCACCAGGAAATTTCAAACCATCAGCACTCCCTTCAGCTATGGTGCGCCATCCTCTCTCATCTATAAGCAAATTTACCGATCCTGCAAATTGGGACAGAGTGTGACCATCTATGTTGAAACCAGAAAAATTTGGCTTGATGTCGATTACCGTCTTATCCCAAGTTCCAGAAACCTGGAAAGGTAGCTCACCAACTCCGGAAAGTTTCAAGGTTCCTAGGTTTTCAAGTTGTGAAAGATCAGAAAGTTGAGCATGCCCGGTAATTGCGAGATCTCCCCGTTCCATATCTATTGTCCCTGCCCCTTTCAGAGATGCTGTTTTGCTGGTTAGATCAAATTTATTGATCTGTAGAGTAGCCCCCCCTTGCCATAAAAGGTCCAGTTGAGCGGGAGTTCGTGATTTGAATAAAGTAAGGATAGACCATTCAACATCTTGGGAAAGTGTCCAAAGGGCAGATAGAGAGAGTTTAGCATTTTCTGCAAAGATATTCCCTCGCAGATCACCCAAACCAGATAGTCGTAGCTCCAGGATTCCCTGCCATTTTTGGATAGGAGCATTTCCTGAAAGACGCGCCCTGAGTTGACCGGGTGCTGAAAGTTCAAGATAGTTAGCTAGGGGACCATTTGTTTCATCAATTTCGACATGCAAATCCAGATTTTTTCCATCGCTATGGAAACGCACAAAGAAACGCTCTTTTGTTGAATGATACCCTAAACCCTCGATGCTACCATCAAAATCCCCCCCTTGATTACTCGCTTTTCCCTTTACATGCCATTGCCCCTTACGACCAAAAAACGGTTCACCAATGATGAACTGCTCTATCTCCGCTCGATCCCAAAAAAATGTTTGTAAACTACTCAGATCAACGGTATCTATTTGATCCGAATTGGACACATATTGCGCATTTGATACAGACTCAACCGCAGTATGTGGTGGGCGAACAAGAGTTACCTTTTTTGCAGACAAACGATATATCACCATTTCTGCTTGCAGAAGCTTAGACAAAGAGGCTCTAAAAATCAGATTATCCGCTTCAAGCCATACCCCTTTTACATCCGAAATCGACAGATGATCCAGACGAACATCCAAGGGAAATTGAATAGCAAAGCCAGTTAAACGTAACTCCATCCCTTTTGCCGATAGCAGAGTTCTGATTCCCTCTGCCAATTGCAGTTGTCCATACTTCGTCCCCACTAAAAGAGTGCTGATTAAAATAGGCAAAAAAAACATTGTCACAAATAGGATTCTGAGCAACCGCCAATATTTTTTGGCTTTATTAATGGTTGCCGGGGAAGTAGAAGATTTGCTGGATGGTGATAATTCGGTCATGTTTAAAAAGCCTGACCAATGCCCAGATAGATCTGAAAACGATCATCTTGTGGTCGGCGATTAAATGGTACAGCTACATCCAATCGTAGTGGTCCCATTGGGGTCATATAGCGAAACCCTGTACCGACACTACTGAAAAATGGGTGATCCAAATTTGGGATAGACTCACTGTAGGCTCTACCAGCATCAACAAATAGTGCAGCACCCAAAGAATCATTAAACTGTTTGCGCACCTCTGCCGAAAATTCCAGCTTAGACAGTCCACCCAGAGGATCATCACTTGTATCCAGTTCGTTTGCCATCTGTAGTCCAAAACCGCGTACTGAACCACTGCCTCCAGCATATAAAAGCTCAGTTGCAGGTATACCATTGCCAAGATTATCCCAAATCCAGGAAATACTACCCCGTCCAGCTAGAGTCCAACCTGATGATGGTGAAGGGGTAAAATATCGGGTAGAGTGGAGAAAAAAATTGGTAAACAGCATTTCGGAGCCATGCAGCTCAGTTTTTGGTGTCACACCCAAGGTTGCTTTCCAACCTGTTTGTGGATTTAACGGGTCGTCAGATCTATCAAGGATCATCTGTACTGGTAAAGATAAAAGTCCAAATTTACCTATCTCTCCAGAAGAGGCCTCTTCAAGGTATGTAGAATGCCACCGCACCCCTAATGATGTCTGACTGTCATACCATCCAGGAAAAATAATTCCGACTCCAGTTGAGATGGTGCTTTGAACGAAGGCTGGGCTCTCTTCATGCTCGTAGCCCAATTCCAGGCGGGTAGAACGTTTCGGGTGTTTAAGATGGGGAATATCCATTCCTGCAAAAAGTCGAACACCTGATGGAAAAAATTCTCCCCGAGTTTGAAGATGTTGTGCTGCCCCAAAAAAATTATGATGCTCCCAGCGACCTTGAAGAGTGACTCCTTGATCAGAATCATAACCTACACCACCGGAAATAGTACGACGCGGCCGATTGGAGAGAGCTATCTTTACCTCCCAAAGACCTTTTTCATTGGCCTGTTCAGCCAGAGTAAGAGTTGTCGACTGAAACAATCCTGATGCCAATATCATCTTTCTGGTCTGTGCAAATAAATCCGGGTGAAAAACATCACCTGGAACCCAAGCCACTCTGGCATCAATGAA
>JADFYX010000128.1 GCA_015232795.1 Magnetococcales bacterium | reverse complement strand
TTGGGCTTGTCTATAATAATTTTAATATGTCCGATCCTGAGGTTGGTTATAATGATGATCCTGAAAGAAATGAGAGAAACAAAGCGCTGCGCCAGGCTATCAGAAAGGGATTCAATTGGCCTGAAAGAATAAAACGGTTTTATCTTGGTATTGGACAGGCGTATCCCGGTATAGTCCAGCCCGGGATTGAAGGCTATGACCCAAATCTTTCGCGGGACGCTGTTACCACTGATATAGCAGGAGCTAAAAAACTGTTAAAGGATAATGGCTGGAATTAATGAAATATTCTGGTTGGAAGATCATTTTTGATTTTATTATTTTTGCAGCTTGCGCTCTACAAATCCAAATTGTCCTTGGTAATTAAGTGGTAATTGTTGTAGTTTTGGATTAGTGTTGCATTTTTTAAGAGTAGGGCAAACTAGCCTTTATTCTTGTTTAGGATGGTTTCCATAACTTAAAGAGACAAATTCAACTATGATTTTGAATATTGGCGATAGACTTCTTGCAGCTGGTAAAACCGATGTTGGCTGTGTGCGAACTCTCAATGAAGATAGCCTTTTTATTGATGATAAGTTGGGTCTTTTAATCATTGCCGATGGAATGGGGGGGCACTCGGCAGGAGAGGTAGCTAGTGCACAGGTCATTACTTCTGTTTGCCAATCTTTAAACGCAGCACTTGAAACAACCCCCCAAGAGGCTATTCTTGCTGCCGCATCTAATCTTGATGATGAGTTCCAAGGTGATGATGAGGCCACCATGGACGATATCCCAAACCCGATTGTTGCTATGTTGCGTGATGCTGCCAATGCTGCCAACACAGCTATAAACGATAAAAACCGCGCAGATCAGTGTGGTGAAGGAACCGGGATGGGGTCTACATTGGTTGGCTGTTGGTTGCCAAGTTTTAGTGAGGTTCCTGTGGTTTTTCATGTTGGGGATAGCAGGCTATATTACTATAATAAAAAAGGTTTAACCCAGGTTACTCAAGACCACTCTATGTACCAAAGGTGGGTCAACCTAGGTAGTAAGGGGCCAGCACCCGCACAGAACATTCTATTGCAAGCTGTTGGACCATCAGAACATATTACCCCAGATATTAACTTTCAAGAGGTGGAAAAAGGTGATGTAGTTCTCCTCTGTTCCGACGGTTTAACAGGCATGGTCTCAACTAAAGCGATTGAAAAAGTTTTGGCAACTGCAAAAAACAAGAATTTAGACGATATAGTAGACCAACTAATCAAAATGGCCAGAGATGGTGGTGGTAAGGATAACATCTCTGTAATTGTTGGACGCTTTATTAAATGATTTTGTTAAATATCCGCAGCAAAAATCCAAAAATAGCAGTGGTTTAACCTAGATATTCAACAAAATATGAAAAAGAGGGTATTATGGCAGTAAATAATAAACTAGCTATTCTGTTTGCTGATATTGAGGGAAGTACTAAACTTTATGAGGCTATTGGTGATGCCAAAGCCCGTGAGTTAACTTCTAGCTGTATTGATTTACTCTCTAGAATTACCCGGGATCATCAAGGAGTCGTCATCAAAACTATTGGTGATGAAGTTATGAGTACTTTCCCTTCTGCTGATGCCGCTGCAATGGCTGCAGTGCAGATGCAAGAGGAGGTTGCAGATAGTGCTGATGATTGGGGCTTCACTTTAAGTATTCGTGTGGGTTTTCATTTTGGCGATGTTATCGAAGAGAAAAATGATGTATTTGGCGATGCTGTTAATCTATCATCTCGAATGGCAGCTCAAGCTAAAGGGGATCAAATCATAACCACCGGTGAAACGTTGGATATAATGAGCCCACATCTATCTTGTGATGGTCGGGAGTTGATCCAAATTCGGGTTAAAGGTAAGTCCGATCCTATCAGAATTTGTGAGCTTACCTGGGGTGAAGAGGAAGAGTTGACCATCATGGGTGGTATGGATACTGTTCCTAATCCCATACCGCAAAAAAGCTCCGTTACTGTTACTTTTGGTGGTAAAGAGTTTATAGTTGATGAAAACAACCCGGTAGCTTCCTTGGGCCGAGGAAAAACCAATACTTTCATGGTTCTTGATAGCATGTCATCCCGTAACCATGCTAAATTTGAATATAGACGCGGGCGGGTCTATTTGGTTGATCAAAGCACAAACGGTACTTACCTTGCTCCTAATGGTGGTCAGATGATATTCATCCATCAGGATGAACATATCATGCAAGGTTCTGGCGTAATTGGTTTGGGGCACGAGGTGAACGCTGCCGATGATTTAGCGATCCACTATCGTTCTTGATACTGTAATAAAATTTCATAAAATATAGCCAACGTCTGTTTGGCTATTTTTTTGCGTGATATGAAGAACGGGCCAAAGGGTGGCTTTCAACTCTTTGAAAACCCATTTTAAGAGCTGTTTTGCCAAGTTCGTTAAACTCTTGGGGTGACCAATAGCGACTGACAGGGTGGTGTGTAAGACTTGGGCGAATATATTGACCAATGGTTAAATATTGTACTCCAACCCGGTGCAGATCTTCTAAAACCACAATTACCTCTTTTTGGCTCTCTCCAAGCCCTAACATAATACCGCTCTTGGCTGTTATCTCCTCTCCTGCTAAAGCTGCCTGTGCCAATACTTTTAGAGAGTAGTCGTAGTTGGCTGCCGGGCGAACTTGGGAATAGAGTCTGGGTACAGTCTCGATGTTATGGTTGAACACTTCTGGTTTTTCTTCTAATACCAGTTGCAGTGCGTTGTTCTTATCTCGAAAATCTGGGGTTAGTACCTCAATTGTCGGTGGGGTAGTGAGGCTACGGATTTTTTTAATACAGTTGGCAAAATGGCTTGCTCCACCATCCACAAGATCATCCCGGTCTACAGAAGTTATCACCACATGCTGCAACTCCATGGCTTGTACTGCTTGGGCCAATCTATCCGGTTCATTATGGTCAACCGAGTCTGGTCGGCCAGTGGCAACATCACAAAAGCTACAGTGGCGAGTGCATATATTGCCCAAAATCATAAAAGCTGCAGCCCCTTCATGCCAACATTGACCAACATTAGGGCATGAAGCAGCTTCACAAACTGTGTTCAGGCTGTGTTTTTCAACCACTTTTTTTGTTTTGAGATATTCTCCAGAGGAGGGGGCTTTTACTTTAAGCCATTTGGGTTTACCACCTAATATCGTAGTTTTAGTGCTTTTTTCAGCCACGTTTTGTTGGCTAGAACTTTTTGTCACTCATCTTCCTTATCTTCAACAACACCGATTTTATTAAAAAATTTCTTGCGGATTTTTTCATCATAAGCCTTCCATTTTAAATGGGAAAGTTTAGAATTATCCTGACCGGATAGAAATCCCAAAGGAATAGAAAAGCCACCTGCAGTACTTTTGCCACCACCATAAAAAGTCCCACTTTCCATTTTCCCCAGAGCATCTTTTAAAAAACTATCTGGTCCCAATGCTACTTCCGTGGTGCGCAGAGAGCCATTGATAGACTCTCCACCATGGGAATGGCTCACCATGCCATAAACAATAGCGGTATGGACAGTTGCTTCAGTTAGCAAAAAATCGGCTGCTTGGGGGATAGCATCTCTATCACTAGAGCGCAGATAGCCGATACCGGAAAAACAGTATCCTTCCCTTATAACCCTGTTTTCCAACGCCATACGAATTATCTCCATCACTCGGTGGCTGCGCTGTTGATGTAAAATTTCTACCAGTAGTTCATTGTCAATAAAAGGCTGGATAAGGCCTGCTGCTCTAAAATCAAGGGGGAGGGCGGTTATCATCGATCCAGTCTCGCTTATTATGCCATGCATCAAAGCGGTGGCTAAACGGCGATGTTCTGGTTTAGAGGTTTTTAACTCCAAGGCTCCTTTGCTAATATAATCTACAAATATTGATGCACAAGCACCAACAATCCGAATATCCTGAAAAATGGGGGTTAAGCGGTCTTGTTTGGCATGATGATCAACTACTGCAATGGATGGAACCCCTGCTGCATCTAAGCGGTCAACAAGGTTAACTGTTGTTCCCTGGTTATCAACAAAGACAGAACCATCATATTTACCAGAAGGAATTGCCTCTTGGCCCCACTCTATTAATTCAATATTTAGTAGGTTGATCATGGCAATGTTCTCTTGATGGCTTACTCTGCCACCATAGATCAGATCTGTTTCAATACCTCTTTCCTCAGCAATTAGACGATAGGCAAAAGCGCATGAAATTGCATCAGGATCAGGAAAATCCTGCAATATTATTGCGTGTGTTTCCCCCTCTCTTCCCTCAAGCAAAGAGAGAAATTCTTGTGTCTGTTTTGTCGTATCTTCAATTTCTACCATGATATCTCCTTTTAATAAACACTTATACATTACTCTTTATCAGTTTTTATTTCCAGAAAAAAATACAATATTTTCGTTGACTTACGATAAGATTGCCGGGATTGCCTGCTTTGCAGTTATCGACGCTTGAGATAGATCCTGTTATTGTATTATCTTCAGAGGTATCTGGGAGTTCATACCATAAGGCAACATATTTATTAACCAGACAAATCAATCAATTACACTGTATAGTTAACGACAACTAGAAAAATATATGCTAATGATACGACCAACTCACTTTTTATTGTTGATTTTTATTTTTACTGTAACTCTTGGTGGTTGTGTGAGTTTAGACCGTCGTGAGCTAGCCAGAGAGGTGGCCCATGGGGGAGGTTTTTCTTCGGAAGTTATAAAAACCGATTTTTTTGATCTTTTATCTTACTACCGTTTTAAAAAGCCCCACAAAGCTTTGATCATATACTTAGAGGGCGATGGTTTGGCCTGGATAAATCGCAACACCTTATCGAAAGATCCCACACCACGAAACCCCCTGGCCTTAAGGTTGGCAAGTTTGGATACAGCCTCTAATGTCGCTTATTTAGGGCGGCCATGTCAGTATGTTCAAAACTCCCAGAGGCGTAATTGCAAGTCCGACTATTGGTCAAAAGCTCGCTTTTCTGAGGAGGTGATAGTTGCCACCAACCAAGCTATAGACCAACTAAAAAAACAGGCTTTCGCATCTTATGTACATATTGTGGGTTATTCCGGTGGCGGAGGTATCGGGGTATTGGTTGCAGCAAGGCGTAATGATATCGACAGTATTCGTACTGTTGCTGGTAATTTAGACCATGCTGTCTTTACATCTCATCATAAAGTAACCCCTCTTAAAGGCTCTTTAAACCCTGTTGATGTCGCAGATAAAATAGCTAAAATCCCACAAATCCATTTTGTCGGAAGCAAAGATAAAATTGTACCAGCATTTATTGCCGATGGGTTTGTTGCAGCCCAAGGTGGAAAAACCTGCGCAAAAGTGGAGCATATTGCAGCTATGAAACATAATGGTGATTGGGACAAAGCATGGCCTGGAATGTTGCAGCACTCTTTGCCAAAATGTAACATGGAATAAAATTTAAACGTACTAATACCGCCTAAAATGGGGGTTTGTGTGATAAGAGACAGAAAATTTGTTATTTTTGTGATGATTGTGTGTTTGCCCTTTTTTCAAATATTTTCAGCTTCGCTCTCTTTTGCCGATTCTGTTGATGAAATTAAAAAAGAAGGCACCCTTGAACAAAAATTAGATGGTTTTATAAAAAATACAAAGAGCATAGAGAGTCAGCGGTGGGGAGAAGAAACATTACCACTTTACAGTAGGTCGTATATACTTAGATATTTTGATGATTGGGAGATAGAGTGTATTGATGGTCATGGTTGTGTTACTGCCCATAATGTGTATTTGGATAACGGTCGGCAACTGATGCGGTTGAGTGTTAAAATAAATGAAAATGGAGACCCTCCCTTAATAACCCTTGAGCTACCGTTGGGGTTTTATCTGCCAGATCAAGTGCGTATGTATCTTGGCACAAATACGGTTTACCATAAATTTACGGTGCAACATTGCGTGGGGCAAGTTTGTGTTGCTTTTGCAGATAACGCTTCTAGGTTGATATCTGTCATAAGCGAAAATGAGCATGATAGAGCAGCTATTGTTTTACAAAAGTTGGATCGTAGTAAATTGTTTGTAATTAATTTTTCACGTCTGGGTTTTTCAAAAGCCTATGTTTATCTTAAAACTGGGGAAGATAAACAGTGGCACGATTAAGCGTTAGTCATAATTCTAGGAATCTACCGGAACGGGCCAATAGAATAATATATTCAAAATTACGCAGTGTTGAGGGGAGATGCCATGGCTAGACGTACCGATCATTCTAGAGATGAACTGTTTGATTTGATTTTAGATGAGGCGCAAAAAATAATTGAAGAGAAGGGGGTGGCAGCCTTAACTGCCCGAAGCATAGCTTCTGCCATTGGCTATTCTCCCGGTACCCTATATAATTTGTTTGCCAATATAGATGAAATTATCATGCATTTAAATGGTCGAACCATGGATGATTTGCAACAAAAATTGCAAGCTGCTGTGCAACAGAGCAGTAGTGGTAGGGCCAAGCTGGATAAGTTAATCACCACCTATCTAAAATACAACAAAACCTCCCGTCAGCGTTGGAACCTCCTTTTTGAACACCGCCTATCACCTGAACAAACCCTGCCAAAATGGTATAAAAGACGGCTAGACAACCTCTTGGACCTACTAGCCGATACCATACAAACACTGCTGCCAGATTGTGGAGATAAGGAGATAAAACACAGTGCCAGGGTGTTGTGGAGCGGTCTGTACGGAGTCTGTTCTTTAGTGCAAGCAAACAGTCTAACCGAGGTTTCTGCGAGTTCGGTAGATGAGATGGCAAGATCGTTGATATACAACTATATCTCTGGCCTGAAGCGGGCCGGTGTTTGATTGCATTTCAAGTAACTTACCTCGTCTAAACGTAGCTGTAAGATGTTGTAGATAGACATCTCTCCTCTTTTAACCTAGATTCGGCAGTTGGCGGTGCGTGCATGGCGCAAGATATTGGTTTATCAAGTGTATCAGGGGAAATCGCGAT
>JADFYX010000127.1 GCA_015232795.1 Magnetococcales bacterium | reverse complement strand
AGATGTTTTAAAAATTACACTCGATGCAAAGGTTCCAACCAAAAGGTGGACGACCAATATATCATTGGTTGGAGAGAAAGATAGCACTGGAGATTGGCTTGGAGAGGTCTCTGTTAAGGAGTTGCATGCAAATACTTTTCACTCCTATCTTCAAAATATTCAAGTCTTTAACGGCTTTTCAAGCCCTTTTGATTTAACCGCTTCTCTGGATTGGGATAACAGGATAAAAGTGTTCACCTCATATTGGCGACTTCATGCTGGATGGGGAGTTATTAAATGGCCAGATATGTTCCGTTGGCCTTTGCCAATTACTGGGATAATTGCCGATGGCTCGGTAAAAGTAGAAAAAGGCATTACCCGTCTGGAAGTTGAGCAGTTTGACCTGGACAACCTACACGGCAAAGCCTATGGGCGACTTCTACTTTCCGGGTTGGGAGGAGATAGTCCGGCCATGGATTTAGAAGCCGATGCTGGAGGTGTTCCTGTTAATAAAGCCAAATATTATTATCCTTTCGGTATAATGGACCCTAGCGTGGTTAGCTGGCTGGATAACTCTTTAAAAAACGGTATAATCAGCAATGCTAAAGTAAAAATTAAAGGTCCTCTTGGCAAAATACCGTTTGCAATACCCAAAGATGCCAACCTGGTTCTTAAAGCAAAATTAGAAAAAGAGACCCAATTTCGTATCGAAGCCGATGCAAGGGATATGTCTTTAAGATTTTTTCCCGGTATTTTGCCTCTACACAACGTAACAGGAACGGTTGTTTTTGATAGAAAATCTTTTGCAGGTAAAATAACAAAGGCAAACTTTGCTAGCAGTAAGAATGTCCATGGAGAGGCTAGTATTGCTGATTTGACCCATAAACCCACAGTTGAAGTTGCATTTGCGGCAAATAAAGCTGATTTAAAATCACTTTGGAAAGAGATTATGGCTAGCCAGACTCTCCATTGGGATAGAGCTATCGGCATGGCTGGCAGTAGTCTGTCAGGTCAAAGTGATGTCAATATGAAAGTTGCTATTCCTCTTTGGAAGTTAAGTGACACCACTTTTTCCGGGCGTATGGGTTTAAGTCAAGCCAACATTACACTGCCATTTTTAGATGATCCTTTCTCTAATATAAAAGGGTGGTTAACAATTGAACCGGAAAAAATTGGCATATCTGTATTAGAATCAACTTTTGATAAATTTCCTATCCATGGTCAGATCAACCTGTTGGATTATTCCCAACCTGACACAGTTAATTTTGATGCCCGTTTTAATAGCGCAATAACCGACACAAGACTTGGTAAATGGTTTTCCCCACTTCTTGGATCATATGGTGATTTTTTTGGTACGGCTCCTTTCTGGCTTGATATAAAACGCCCAGCTAAAGCAAAAAACTTTCAAGTTAGCGCCCAACTTGTTGCAGACTCCTTGAATATAAGCGGTACAATGGGCTGGCAAAAACCCCAAGGAGAGAAGGGGGACATCAGTGTTACAGGTGAACTAGATTTAGATGGTCAACTTGTTATCTCCAAGATTGGTGCTAATCTAGGTAATTTAGCCTTTGATGGTGACGGTCGTTGGGATGTCTCTAGTAATCAAGGTGAGTTGCACTTAGGTAAATTTCACCTTGGGGAGACCCGAGGGCGTATGGGGATAGCGCAAACCAACCCTGTAGCTTCAGGGTTGGGAGATTGGCTGGTGAGGGCTGATCTTGATCTCCTTGATTTATCATCTTTATGGGAGACCAAAATAGGCCAAGAGGTTGAACAACTAAAACCCATAGTTGATCGGGAGTGGCCCAGTGTAAACATTAAACTAAAATCCCAACGGTTGTTACTGTCGGAGCAATCTGAAGCTACATTTATTGTTGCCGATATAGATATTGAAAAACGGTTTTTTAAGCTGCATACCTTACAGGGTCTATGGGGTGATGGAGAGGCTGTTATGAATGGTGAGGTTTTATGGCCTTATCAGTTTGGTTCTGGTTTTTATACTGGTTGGTTTAACATAGAGAGTGATGATGTCGGAAACCTTCTTGATAGCCTGAATGTCAATGATGGTTTTATGTTTGGTGGCTCTGGTGTTCTTGATATCACTCTTGATGGTTTTATTCCACCTGGAGGTGAGTTTAAAGATTATCTGACTGGTGTTGGACAAATTAAACTTCACGGCGGTTCTTTTGCCAAGCTTGAGTTTATATCTACTATTTTAGGGCTGTTTTCTTTAAAAGATCTTCCACAATTAGTTGTAGGGGACCGTCCCGATTTAGACACCCAAGGATTTACCTATAACAGTTTACAAGGAGAGCTGGTTTTTGAAAACAGTGTTTTACGTACTAACGCAATGGAGTTAGATGGTCCTGCCATGAAAGTTGTTCTATCTGGTATGGTAGATCTTCCTGAGGATCGAATTAATCTTCTAATTGGTATCAGGCCTTTGCAAAATTTGGACGAAATAGTAAGCAAAATACCTGTGTTGGGAACAATATTAACTGGTAGCAGGGGGGCAGTATTGGAGTCGCAATTTTTGGTTAATGGTAAACTAAGCAAACCAGAAGTTGAAGTTCGCCCATTGTCAACTCTTACCCCAGGTATTATTCGTGATATTATCAACACACCAGCAGCAAAAAAAACAGAAACAGTAGTAACTCCATAAAGAGGTTAATTAACCATTATGATTAAACTAGGGGTAAATGTTGATCACGTAGCAACTGTTCGTCAAGCGAGAGGAGGTAGTTATCCTGACCCTGTTGCAGCAGCTTTGCTTTGTGAAAACTCTGGCGCAGATAGCATCACTGTCCATCTACGTGAAGATCGCCGTCATATTCAAGATCGTGATGTAGAAATTTTATTAAAAACAGCCCAGACCAAGATCAACCTAGAGATGGCAGCAACAGATGCCATGGTTGAATTGGCAATTGCTTATGGCCCAACTGACTGTTGTTTAGTCCCTGAAAAACGCGATGAGCTAACCACTGAAGGAGGGCTGGATGTAGCTGGCAACATAGAACGGATTGTTTTAGCCACAAAACGTCTTAGCCAGGCAGGTATACGTGTATCTCTTTTTATTGATCCCGATATCAAGCAGATAGAGGCTGCCCGTCTGGTTGCAGCTCCTGTAATTGAGCTACACACGGGAAAATATGCCGATGCTGCTAACGATGCCGAGCAAGAACGTGAGTTGCTGCATATCATCCAGGCAGCTAAAATGGCCCAAGTGATGGGGCTAATTGTTAACGCAGGTCATGGTCTGCACTATCATAATGTGCAAAATATTGCTGCCATTGATGGTATAAATGAACTAAATATCGGCCACGCTATAATTGCTCGCGCCATATTTGATGGCTTACCAGCAGCCGTTACCGAGATGAAACGTCTGATGCGAGAAGCACAATATGTTGCAAAATGATCATTGGTATTGGTACAGATTTAGTAAAAATTGAGCGTTTACAAAAATCAATAGACCGTTTTGGTCAACGGTTTATTGATAAGGTTTTCTCTCCTATTGAGCACGATTATTGCTTAAACAGAAGTGACATAGCCTCTTGTCTGGCAAAACGGTTTGCTGCCAAAGAGGCTTTTGTAAAAGCATTGGGAACTGGAATGCGTGAAGGTATCTGGTTTCGTGATGTCACAATTAGTAATAATAGCTATGGATCTCCATCTATATCCTTAAGTGGACAAGCAGCCAAACGCCTAGAGAGCATAGAACCCTACTTAGTCCACGTAAGCCTAAGTGATGAAGGTGGGTTTGCTCAAGCATTTGTTATTATAGAGAAAGCAGGAAACAGCCCCCAATGACAAACAGCTCCCCGAAAGAAGAAGATAACTCCATTTCTCTACCAGAACTAACTGGGCAGAAAAAAGAGCTGTACGCTAAAATTCAATCTAAAATAAAAAAATCTATCACCTTTGCAGATGTTCTTCCTGAAGTAGAAGAGCTGATGCTAAACTTTTTACAAGCCCAACGTTTAACCATTTATCAAAATGCTCGTAATGGTCAAGAAATTGTCTCAAAATTTAAAACCGGGCAGGAGCTATTTGAAATTCGTTTAGGGGTAAACGCCAACTCTCTGGCTGGCTATGTCGCTGTAAGTGGTAAAGAGCTGTTAATCAGAGATGCCCATGATAGCAAAGAGCTGGAGCTTATACATAAAACCCTGCGTTTTGATGGAAGTTATGATCGTCGCTCTGGTTTTCACAGCAAATCCATGATGATAGTGCCAATCCGTAACAAAGCTCCTCTGTTGGGAGTTATTCAGGTAATCAATAAAATTGGTGGGGATACTTTTAGCGAAACAGATCTAAAATATGCCATCCATCTGGCAAAAATTCTTGGTACAAAATTTCATGAAGAGTTTGAGGGTACCAACGACCCATACGAATATTTAGTCGCAAAAAACATGATCTCCTGGGAGCAGATCGATCAGTTTAAAAAGCGGGCTAAAAAAGAGGGGGTTTCAATGACCTACCTTTTGGTTTCTGATAAAAAAATACCCCCAGAAGTGGTTGCAGCCTCTCTTGAGAGCTACTATCAAGTGCCTTTTATGCGCTTTGATCCCAGCGTTACCCCACCAAAAGCACTCTTGAAAAAGCTTAACATGTCTTATCTCAGGCGACAGCTATGGGTTCCATTAGCCGGAACATTGGATGATGAACTGCTAATTTTAATTGATGACCCAACCGATGCTAGTCGACAAATGGAGATACAAAGAGCCTTACCAGCTAAAAAGTATATTTTCCGTGTAGGTTTTGCAGAGGATATTTTGCAATATCTCGGTGGTGGCTCGGTTTCGTCATATCTTCATGGTTTGGCTGGCAAGCTAGAAGATGAAGATGTAGAAGATGCGGACCGTCTTGATGAGGGTGAAGAGGCTGGAGAGATAAATGAAAATGAGAGCACCATTATTCAACTTGTTAACAGGTTGATTATTGATGCCCAAAGAGCTGGTGCTTCTGACGTTCACATAGAACCAGGTCGTGGTAATACACCATCTGGTGTACGTTTGAGAATTGATGGAATATGTCGTCAAGCCTTGGAAATTCCTTCTACCCATATCAAGGCAGTTCTCTCACGTATTAAAATTATGGCACGTATGGATATCGCCGAACGCCGCAAACCCCAAGATGGCAAAATTGTGGTGCGAGTAAAGGGTCTACCCTTAGAACTGCGTGTTGCGACCATACCAACAGTTTATGGTGAAAGTGCGGTACTCAGGGTTTTGGCATCTGGTGGTGGTTTGACATTTGATAAGCTTAATTTATCTGAGAACAATTATAAAAACCTGGATAAGCTGGTAGCCAATCCCCAAGGAATCCTTCTTGTAGTTGGACCAACAGGATCTGGTAAAACCACAACACTGCATGCAGTTATAGGTCGAATCAATACCCCTGAGAGAAAAATTTGGACCGCAGAAGATCCTGTTGAAATCACCCAAAAAGGGCTGCAACAGGTTCAAATTGATCATAAAATTGGTTTTGACTTTGCCACCGCCCTTAGATCATTTCTACGTGCTGATCCAGATGTGATATTAATTGGTGAGATGCGAGATAAAGAGACAGCCCATAGCGGTATTGAGGCATCTCTTACTGGTCACTTGGTATTTTCCACACTACACACTAACTCTGCCTCTGAAACCATTGTCAGACTTCTTGATTTAGGCATGGACCCACTTAACTTTGCCGATGCTTTGCTGGGTATCCTAGCACAACGTTTGGTGAGAACTTTATGTGAAAATTGCAAGGCTCACTACAAACCAAACGATGAAGAGTGGCAACGTTTAATCAGGCTATATGGTGCAGAATATTTTGATGAACTAGAGGTAGTTAGAGAAGAAGCTATTCTTTACGAAGCTGCTGGCTGCGGAAAATGTGGCAAAACAGGTTATAAAGGCAGAACTGGCATTCATGAGTTGTTGGTGGCCTCAAATACTCTAAAAAAACAGATTGTAAGTCACGCTTCAGCAGAAGATATGCGTAAAACTGCAATGTCCGAGGGTATGCGTACTCTTGTGCAGGACGGTGTCTTAAAAGTACTAAGGGGCCAGATGGACTTATCGCAACTGTTTAGGGTTACTGCTGAGGGCAGTTGATTTTCTTCCTAGAGTTAAAAAAATTGAGATACCTTTAGCCTAAAAAACTGTTTTCAATGGTTAATTTTTAGTATGATAGTGTTAGTCAATAATCAATCTGGCTAATACACATGGTTGCATTATAAATTTAGCAGACTCTGGGTAGACAAATTATATGGGAGCAGTATTACATGCCCCCTTGAAGCAATAATCAATATCGAATAACTTGTGCGTTACAATTTTATTTAAACTTATGACCATACGTGAGGGGGGGGCGATTGGCGGCTTAAGTGGTGGAGGTATTGAAGACATCCCCGATGGATATACTAATTAAAAATCTCAAAGAGGAACATAAAAGCATTTTCCTTGTTCTAGAACAGGTGACTGAATATGGAGTAAACTCTACAAATGGCAAGCAGTTGTTGCTATCATCAGAGGATTTCATAATCGATCACTTAATTCGTGAGAATCAGGAACTGTATCCAAAGTATGTTGAAACCTGCAAAAAACAAACTCCTCTGTTTAAAGAGAGCTCAGAAGAATTTCACAAAGGTCTCCTTGAATCAACTCTATTAATTACCGAATTTTTCAAGCTATTGTCGTCATCTACAGATAAAGATGATTGCCGGGAGGCGTTTCAGTCATTCACAGAAAAATTAACAAAAAGAATTGATTGGGAGGAGAATAAAGCATTTAAGTGCTGTGAGCATCTAATGGAAGAATCTTTATTGGCCCCACAATAACGATTGCCATAAACCACTTATATAACATGGTTAATACAGAAGAAGCTGAAATGGCTCTGATTTATTAAGCCTCTTTTTTAAATATGGTGGATTCAGACAAAATTTGTACAGCTCTCAAAGAGAAAACCTTGGGAGGGCTTGCAGCCCCCCAAACCCCCTCGCTTTTAGAAATTAAAAGCAAAAACAAAGCCTTGGGCTCTGCCCAAACCCGGCAGGGAAATAATTCCCCTGCACC
>JADFYX010000126.1 GCA_015232795.1 Magnetococcales bacterium | reverse complement strand
TGGCAAATTTACCAACTCCTTGGTTTGTGTGTAATGTACATTATAGGGTGACACATTTAGAATTGCTGCCAATAGGCAATGTGAAGATTTACATTGCTACCGCCACCTCCAGAATCATTGCAGGTATTGTCACTGTTTATCCCTAGCTTGCGGGTTTTTTGTTTGGTTGCAATGGTGCTGGTTATTTTTAGTGCCCACTCTACATTTTTGCCTGCAACTCCTAAATCAGTGGTAAAACACTCGGCATCTGCCCCACAGAAGGATATTGTTAACAAGCCTGCTTCTGCTACGCTGCGGTTTATCGTGCTACGCCCTACTCCATCTGTTATAGCACCGCTTATCATTTCAGGGTGACAGACTGTTGTTGCCATTTCGTACATGGCAATATTCACCCCTGTTTGGGTTAGATCGTCCATGGCATAACCACTGGCTAATTGAGCAACTATATCTGCTCTGCTGCCCTGCACACGGGCAATACCTGCTGCTAAGATTGCCATTATAGTCATGATGATAAGGGCAGATATCAACAGTGCACCACTCTCATTTTTTCTTGGTTTATTATACACTTTTTCCAACATATAAATAGATAGCACTACGTATGGGAAGGGTTATAACATCTACCCCATTTAGTGTGCTAAACAGGGTCATTTTTATGGTGACAAGACAACCGGATTTATCTAGAAAATCGGGATTGGGATAAGAAAATACAATGTTATTGACGTTGGCTAAAAGAGTTTTCTCAAGGCCATCATTTATCTGCATGGATAGGGTATCTTCTTGGGTTTGGCTGGCACTAAAAAGCAGTGACTCTCCTCTACTGTTTATGAATTGCAGGGAGTCGCTGCCAGTTGGTTGGCTTAAAGTATCACAAGAACTCTCTTGCAACTCCGCCTTTAACCGGGCCAAAGCCAGATGACCACCATCCGCCATATGGGAGATTGTTTTTGCGGTAAAATAGGCATCAAAACCACCTGCTATGGCTCTGCTTCCTGCTCCAGCCAATATGGACAGCAATAGCAGAACCAATATCATCTCAATGAGAGTAAATCCTATCTGGCAAGTATGGTCCATCGCCTTACAAGGAGAGCCTCCTCGGAAGCTATTTTTATTTTGATGATTACACATTTATAATTCTCATTGTTATATGGAGAGCCACTGCAAGACAGAGAGCTGTTAAAGCTATTATAAACACCCCCTTGTACCTCCACTATTTGCTCAAAAAGCAGAGGACCGCCAATATCAATCTGTTTTTCTTGGGCTACTACACCTGTAAAACCAACATCTCCCCACCTGTCTGCAACTATTTGACTCATAGCCTCTTGGGCAAGCATTTGTCCCTGATGCATCTCACTTATCTGCTGGGCAGAGGAAAGAGCCTGACCAAACATTGGCAACAACCCCACAGCCGCAACCCCCAAAATAACTATGACAAATATAAGCTCTATAAGGCTATAGCCGGAACTATTTTGAGTTTTGTAATATTTCATAAAAACTGCACAACTCCACTGACCCCAACAATACGCAAAGCACTGCTGTTATCTTCTAAAACAAGGGCAATTTCCTTATCTGCAACTCCGGGGTTTCCATATGGGTCAAATACAATGCTAAATGTGTCGAGGGTTACACCGTTAAATTGTATAGGAGAGATCAACTCTAGACCTGAAGCGTCAACAATTGTGTAACTTCCAGAGTTCGTTGCGTTTTTAATGGTAATAGACTCACTACGACTTATAGCCATGGATTGGGCGAGATTTATATCAGCAGCTAGATTATTTCGGTAGCCTTGCAGGGTAATTGCCTCCCCCGGCCATTTAGCTGCCATTATGACGGTTAAAACACCTACTAAAACAATGACCAAAACTAGCTCAATAAGGGTAAAGCCGTGAGAGTTATAACGGGTAGACAAAAACCGCCCCTACCATGTAGGGGTGAGAGTTGCTTTGGCGGATGAGGTTTCACTGCTGTCAACGTTGATACTGTACGTGCTGCCGTCCTTACCTGTATGGGTAATGGAGCTGCCAGAAGCTGACCAACCAGCAGGGTCACCATCAAATGTAGCTAGCAGAGTTGCTCCATCGGTTATCATGGTTTTTGTAACACCAGCCCGGTTAGAGGCAAAATTTATGGCAGCAGCAGATTGGGCAGCAGCATAAACAGCATCAGCAGATGAAATTTCTGCCTGAGAGCTTAAATCGATAAATTTTGGCACTGCTACTACCGATAGAATGCCTAAAATTACGATGACCAATATTAACTCTATCAAGGTAAAACCAGAAGTGGGATTAAAATCTGATTTTTGTCTGCAGTCAATAATGCAAGTTTTCAATTCACCCCTCCATTCCTGATAAATTCAGCCTAATACTACAAGCAACAAAGGTTAAGTTGAGCATCAAAGATATATATAAGTCAAGGACAACAACTTGCATAAAGAGACATTAGTAAATAGATATTTATTTGAATCATTTAATGAGGGGTTTTGCAAAACTTTGAAGATTTTATATGAATTTATTTATCATAGATATTATAATTATTCTTCCTATGACTCTTTATCAACGCCCCAAACCACCAGCACCGAGATCCCACAGCGGGAGAAAAATACCCATTGCCAGCACAAGAACCATAACAGCTAAAAACAGCAAAAGAACTGGCTCAATTGTGGAGCTTAACGCCTTAATTTCATAATCAACCTCCTGCTCATAAAATTGCGCCACTTCATCCATCATCTGCTCAATCTGCCCGGTTTCCTCACCCACGGCAAGCATTTGCAAAACCAACGGCTTGAATATCTGGCTTCTTTGGGCTGCCTGCACCAAGCTTTCACCACGGGAGACCCCCAACCTTATGGTTACCACTCGCTGGGCCAAAAAACGGTTATTTACCGTAGCTTCCACCGCAGATAAAATTTGCACCAAATTCATGCCAGATCTACTTCCCAAAACAAATATGCGGGAAAGCCTGGCCAGGATAATTCTATGCAGTAGAGGGCCAACCAAGGGAATTTTAAGGATAACCCTATCCCAGAAAAGCCGCCCAACGGGTTTTTGCCGAACAAACCAGCCAACAATAAAAAACATTACCAACAGTGCCAACAGCAACGGTGCATATTCACGGGTGTACTGTGATGTAGCAATGAGAATTTTGGTGGTTATGGGTAGTTGTGAGCCAAATTTGGCAAACAGTTGGACAAAAGCCGGTATTACATAATAGTTAACCACCCCTATTGCCATAATAACCGTCATCACCACAAATATGGGATAACGCACCGCGTTGGCAATGCGTTGCCGGGTTATTTTGCTACTCTCCAGATAGTGAAAAATCTGGGTAAAGGCATCCTCAAGTCGCCCCATCTCCTCGCCCACCCGTACTACCTTGATAAAAAATTGGTCAAAGATATGGGGATGCTCCCCAAGGGCGACAGAAAGATCGTGGCCTGCTTGCAAATCGGCGACTATCTGACCCATGGCCTTTTTCAGGGTGCTGTTTACCGTGCTATCTATCAGCCCGGTAAAAGCGCGCACCAATGGTACACCGGAACGTGAAAGAGCAGCCATCTGCCGGGAGAAGACAATTAAATCATCTACCTTGATCTGCTTAAATCTGGGTAAAAAACCCCAGTTTATCCCTGGATTTTGGCTAATTTCATGAATTGTCAAGGGTACTATACCCTGGCTTTGGAGTTGGGCAGCAATATGCTCTGGGTTTGTTCCATCCATCTCCCCATCTACCCGTTCACCATCAGCCCGGCCAATATAGTTAAATTTTGCCATAACTGTTAAGAGTCATCCAACAACTGGTTTTTTGTATTTACGGGATCTTCCTGGGCATCACTTACCAAACGCATGGCATCGGTAAGGGAGATAACCCCATTAACCGCATGTTTCAGGGCCACTATATGCAGCGGCACAAAACCCTCTATGCGGTTTGCTAACACGACAAAATGGGCCAAATCCTCTTTACGCAGGGCATCTGCTAACTCACCGTTCATCTCCAACAGCTCAACCACGGCAATTCTTCCCAAAAATCCACTGTTGTTGCAGTGGGAGCAGCCGGAACCCTCTTGTAAATTTATGCCAGAAGCTTTATCACCAAGATAAGAGAAGCACAACTTAGCCTCATCAAAGGTGGCTGCTCTTGGTCTGGCGCAATATTTACAAACTCTGCGCACCAGACGTTGGGCCAATATACAGCGCAGTGCAGCAGCTACCGCATAACCTTCCAACCCCATTTCTATAAGGCGAATTGTAGTACTTACCGCACTTATAGTGTGGAGAGATGAGAAGACAAGATGGCCAGTTAAAGCTGCCCTTATTGCAATCCGAGATATCTCCTGATCCCGCATTTCACCTACCAATACAATATCTGGATCTTGACGTAATACCGTACGCAAAATCTCTGCATAGGTAAGGCCAATTTTATTGTGTACCTGTACTTGGTTTATCCGCGGCAGCCGATACTCAACTGGCTCTTCAACTGTAATTATTTTACTCTGGGGCTGGTTTAAAACATTTAACGCCCCATATATTGTCGTGGTCTTGCCACTTCCTGTTGGACCTGTCACCAACACCAACCCCTGGGGGCGACTTATCTGATGTTTAAATCGCTTGAGGATGTCCGGTTCCATACCCACCATCTCAAGCTTTAAATTATCCCCTGATTGATCCAACAAACGTAAAACTACAGACTCCCCATCTTGGATCGGCAAAGTAGAGAGGCGCACATCTATTTTTCTCTCTTGCACGGTAATTTGAAACCGCCCATCTTGGGGTAGACGTTTTTTTGCAATTTCAATCCCTGCCATCAGCTTTAATTTAGAAACCAAAGCCGGGGCAATACGCTGTTCCTTGATGATCTGTTCAGTTAATACCCCGTCCACCCGCATACGAATTCTTATGACATTGGAATCTGGTTCAATATGAATGTCTGATGCGTTCAGACGCACAGCATCACTAAACAAAGATTCTATGATGCGCACAACCGGGGCATCAACTGCGGACTCATCTAAATTATCAGAATCGTTGCCAGCGTTATA
The DNA here is from genome assembly GCA_015232795.1 of Magnetococcales bacterium. Lineage (GTDB taxonomy): Bacteria > Pseudomonadota > Magnetococcia > Magnetococcales > JADFYX01. Next base: position 2,022 of record JADFYX010000126.1, on the reverse strand, counting down.
CTCTACAACCTCCTCTTCCAAACGTGCTGCCTGGATATCTATCTCATCTATTTGCCGATAATATAGATCAAAAATACGTAAGATAGAGCGTTGCGAAACAAGAGCGGTTTTAATGGGGGTTTTAAGAAATTTTACTAGCTGATCGTAAGCAAAAAGATCTGTCGGGTCAATCATACCCATTAAAATTTCGTTGGGGGCAAAACTTAAAATAACAGCACGAAAACGACGGGCCATTGCTTCCGGCAGCCGTTGCACTGTTATTGGGTCTATTGTCTGTTTTGTAAGATCGACAAAGGGGAGTTTTAGCTTGTTGGCCAAAAAGGTCAAAAACTGACCCTCAGGCAAAAAACCCAGCCTATCCAAGCTCTGCCCCAGCTTGGCTCCAGTCTCTTTTTGTTCCTCTAAAGCTTTTTGCAACTGTTCTGGGGTAATTAGTCCGGCAGCGACCAACAGCTCGCCAATTCGCTTCAGCTTGTTCTGTCTTTGTAAAAATTCTTGTAGCTGTTCAGAATCCAGATAACCCAGACAAATTAACCCCTCACCCAGGCGCACCCCGGTTTCATCTTTATAAAGCAAACCCTTATCGCGCTGGTCAGAAGTGATAACCCGACTGCTAACCAACAGATCGCCAATCAAATTGGTTTTGGTCTGGGAAGGCATCTCGTTATCCTACTTAAGTTCTTGTACCCGTTTGTTTACAAACATGCGCAGTTTCCGGCTCAACTCACCACTGTTTAGGGCTGTCTTATAAGCCTTTAGAGCATCTGCTGGCTCACCGACTCTCTCTAAAGATATTGCCAAACCCATCTGCCAAACCCCTTTATCGGGAAAACGGCGTAAAAGATTTTCATAAAGATCTATGGCATGCCAATGATCCTCATCACGTTGGTATAGAGCAGCCAGAAATGCTGCTAAATTCGGCTCTTCTTTGCTGAGCTGTAAAGAGCTGCGGCCTGCCACCCCACCTTGCAACAAAACAAGTGCTTGGTTTGCCTGACCAGACTCAACATATATACGTGCCAAACGCCTTCTGGCCCGACCATGATCCGGGTCAATACTCAAAAGATTTTTTAACAGCTCCTCAGCCTCTTGGGTTTTACCTTGGTCTCGCAACTGTGCCGAGCGAAAAAACATCCCTTCAACTTCACTGCTAGTGTGGTGAACTACCATTGTGGGAGGTTTTTCTAATTCCGGGGCTTTTTCAGGAAGACTTAACGAAGGCTCAGGTACAGAAATATCATCTGTAATTTCCAAATCCGGTTTATCAATAATAGTCTCAGCTTTTATTTTAACTTTTTGGGGTACTTTAGGGATAACAGGGCTATTTACCACAGCGTAAGCAGCACTCTCATCGCTATCTAACATATCCATTTTTTTTGCAGCGTTCTTTTTAATGGCTTTTGCCATTTTTACTTCAGGCTTAGAAACAACCTTTTTAGCAGTTACTTGTTTTGCAACAACCTTTTTAAGCTCCTCTTTTTTGGCTATTACCTTTTTATCTACAGCTTTTTTAATATCAACCTTTTTTGCAGGTTGTGTTGTCTCAGATCTATCTGGTGGGGCAAATGAGTCCCAAAGAGCAACATAACAATATTTTTTCTCCCACTCACTAAACGCATTACGAGCTTTGGTGGCTCTGGCTAAATCATTAAAGTGGCCTATGCGCACACTCTGCCACAATTTACTAGGATCTTTAACGCCCCACAGCTCTAAAATAAAGGCATCATAGCCTTTTTTCTTCCAAGATTGGGCGTATGCAATGGCACTATCACGAGATAAAAATGCACCTACCTGTATAGTATATTTATATTTTAATTCTGTTGCCCCATCGTCAGAAATAGTAAAGTTGTCACCGCTCTTGATATATTCCAACGCTTTAGGTGGTGTTCCCCTAGGGGTAATTGCTTTGCTTGCGACCACCTTTTTGATTGCAGGTTTTTTACTATGTGATATTTTTATTATGGGCTTATTTATTTCAGGTTTTGTTAGCTTTTTTGGCTTTTCTACTAATTTTTTAGTTAT
>JADFYX010000125.1 GCA_015232795.1 Magnetococcales bacterium | reverse complement strand
TTGGTCCAGCCATGTTAAACTGCTTTCTGGTTATTGGGGGCTGGGAGCTGGAGTACTTTCCCAATTAGAATATGTAATTTTAGAAAAATATTTCAGAGAATACCATATTGCGGATAAACCAGCAGTTGATGAAAAGATAACCAGCCGTTTGTTGGAGAGCTTTGCAGTTTTTACGATAGTTCCTGCATTGATGATGGTTTTAGTGAGTTTTCGCTTTGTATATGAAGGGTTTACCAACAGAGCCGCAGCAATGGAGGTACTGTTTTTAGGTGTCTGTTTTGTGGTTGCTGGCCTGTTTGTCTCCTGGCGTTATGGTCATGCATTAAGAGTAGATTGTGATCATCTTACCCAAGCTGTTAAGGAGGTGTCAGATGGCTGTTTTCATGTTCAAGTTGATACATCGCGAACAGATGATCTGGGAAAAGTGGCAAATGGTATTAATGAAATGGCTAAAGGGTTGCGGTTACGAGAGAAAATACGTGAGGCGTTTGGTCGTTTTGTAAACCCTGAGATAGCAGAATCTTTCATAAATAATTTTTCTGATAATAATTCTGCCTTAGAGATGGGAGGAAAAAGGCGTCAAGTAGCAATTTTAATGGCAGATATTAGAGGTTTTACACCCCTTGCAGAATCCATGGAGCCAGAAGATTTAACACTTTTATTAAATGGTTATTTTAGTGAAATGGTAGCTGCGGTACAGATGCATGGGGGGATGGTAGATAAATTTATCGGTGATGCAATTATGGTTGTTTTTGGCTTGAGCGAAAAACGTCCTAACTATGCTCATGATGCTGTAACGGCGGCGTTGGAGATGATAAGTCGATTAGAAACATTTAATAAGAGTCAAGCCGACAAAGGTAAAACAACCATTAAAAACGGTATCGGAATTCACGTTGGCGAAGTTGTGGCAGGTTATATAGGTAGCTTGGACCGTTTGGAATTCACTGTGATAGGTCAAGCAGTAAATATTGCTGCTCGCATTGAGAGCCAAACAAAACCACCAAACCCACAACTGCTTATCAGTGAGAGTGTGGTAAATTTAATTGGAGATAAATATGCAACCAAACAGATTGCACAAGCCAACTTAAAAGGAGTTTCCCAACAAATGAATCTGTATACAATAATTTGATCTTTTAACTTAGAATTCAAGAGCCTATTAAAAAAATAAATATATTTTAGTAAGTTGTTAACAAGTTTTTAGGAGAAGAATAGCTATGCTAGAGGTAAATGAATATTTTAACGGTACGGTTAAATCAATAGGTTTTCAAACTGCGACCCTACCGGCAACCGTGGGGGTAATGGCACCAGGAGAGTACGAGTTCGGCACATCTCAAAAAGAGACAATGACAGTTGTAAGCGGTGCTTTAACGGTTAAACTACCCGATGCTAATAGTTGGCAGACTTTTACACAAAAGCAATCTTTTCAAGTAGCAGCCAATGAGAAATTTCAGCTAAAAGTTGCTATTGATACCGCCTATCTTTGCACTTACGAATAGCAGATAGTAAAAAATTGGCAATCCACCTTACCACCTCATTATTGTTAAGCTCTAGTGTCAGACTATCTTTAGCCTGATCCACTAATTCTGCTCCAATTTTATGACGACGACTTTCCATTAAAGCATCTAGATAGGGCGGTTCAAACTCTGGATGGCCTTGGATTGCCAAAAAGCGGTTCGCTATTATAAAAGCAGCATTGGGGCAGTGGTCGGTACTGATTAATAGCAAGCTATTTTTGGGCAGTTGTACAACTTGATCCTGATGACTATAGAGCAGATTGACTCTCTGCAACGGGGGAGTCATCCACGCAACATCATGTAGTACTTTTCCCGGTTTGTTACCCAGCCCCCAGCCAGTTTTTGCTTTTTCTACCCGTCCACCCAAGGCTTTGGCTATAAGTTGATGACCAAAACAGATCCCCACCATTGGGCCATCTTTTTTACTTAATTTTTTTACAAAATTTAGCAGTGGGGGAATCCAAGGTTCTGCATCATAAACTGAATTTGCCGATCCACAACAGATATAGCCATCAAAACAATCTTCTAAATTTGGCAGTTCACCCTTTTGCACCTGAAAATCTACTAACTCTATGGGTGTATCACACCCAAGGAAAGATTTTTTAAACATGGATAGATAATCACCATGTTTGGGACTAATCGATTCTGGTGGAAAACCAGCATGAAGAAAAGCGATTTTCATTTAAGCAATTTTTTCAATCTATATCTGACCAGACAGCATATTCATTTTCGTTAGGGTCACTAAAATGAAAACGGCGACCACCAGGAAAGGCAAAAAGAGGTTTAATAATTGAACCGCCAGCATCCTCAATTTTTGCTTTAGTCTCTAGTAAATTATTGCTATAAAAGACAAGCAGCACACTGCCATTGTTGGTTGATGCTGATACATCTGCCTTATAAAAACCACCCTTTATACCTGCACCAGTAAAAGCGGTGTATTCTGCTCCATAATCTTCAAATGCAAAGCCAAAGACTTTTGTGAAAAAAGTTTTGCTTGCTGCAATATTTTTAGCAGGAATTTCAACATAATTAATTTGTTCGTGTATATTCATTTTTTATCCCTAATTCTTAGATTTGGCAGTTGGCGGTGCGTAGCGATAAATGCTAAATCTTGGTTAATACGCCCTTTTTCACTCCAGTGGGCGATCACTATTGAGAGTGTTCCAAGTATAGCAAAGCCGCTAATTAATGGTATGACATCTCCATTGTAAAGCTGACCTATTGTTGTTCCTAGTATTATAGCTAAAAAAGATGAAATAGCACCAACAACACTGGCAGCTACTCCTGCTTGATGGCCCATGGGTTCCATTGCCAAAGAGTTGGTGTTCCCAAATAAAATACCCACACAAAAAAATGAGGTTCCACCCCATATCATTAATCCTACAAAGGACAAACTTCCACTGCTTGTGTACATGTAAATAAGAAAGCCAATGGAGATAAGCGTTTTAGTGTATAGGGCTATCGTTGTGAGATGATACATACCAAATCTCATAACCAGCCTGGAATTGGTAAGGGTTGCAGCCCCAATACATAATGCTAAGCCCCCAAAATAGATGGGAAACTGATCTCCAAGCTTATACTGGATTTGCAGTATCTGTTGAGATGATATTAGATAGCCGCTAAAAGCACCAAAAACCAACCCGGAAATAACTGTATATCCAATGGTAATTCTATTGAGGCAGGTCACTTTAAATACCACTGCAATTCTTTTGGTAGAAAAAGGGTGTTGTCTGTTTTTAGCTAAGGTTTCTGGTTGCCTCTGTTTAAACCAGACCAACACAACCAAGGCCATTAGCAGTAATATTGCAAAGATCATGCGCCAGTTGCTGATGGCAATTATTCCCTGACCAACTGCTGGTGCTATAACAGGAACCAAAACAAAAACTGACATTATAAGAGACATCATCCGGGCCATGTTTGCTCCCGAATAGAGGTCTCTTATGAGGGCCGACGATACTGTGCGGGGGCTTGCTACCCCTAACCCTTGCACAAAACGACCAATCAACATGGAGTTAAAATCTTGGGCTAAATATGACTGTATGCAACCTATTGAAAAAAGTATCAAGCCAATTACAATTGCTGGTTTACGACCTGTGCTATCGGAAAGAGGTCCAAAAAAAAGTTGGCCCACAGCAAAGCCAAAAAATAGAGCCGCTATTACAAGCTGGTTATCGTTAGGATGGGTGCTGCCCAAGTCGTTACCTATCTGCTCTAAAGCTGGCAACATGGAGTCTATGGACATGGCAACCAGTGAAATCATCATCGCCATGAGTACCACAAACTCTATTTGGGAAAGTTTTGGAATTGTCTTTTCTTTATGCTTAGTTGGGGCAAAAAATTTTAAATTCATTATGTTAGGATGGCATAAAGATACCAAGAGCCTCAAGTAAGCGTTTTTTGCGTATGGGCTTGGATAAATGGAGGTTACACCCGGCCTTTTGAGTTTTTGCAATGTCATCCTTCATGGCATTAGCAGTTAGGGCAAGCACTGGGGTAGGTGTAAGATTATTCTTTCCCTCCCAGGCTCGAATCTCTCTGGTTGCCTCGTAACCATCCATTACTGGCATGTGAACGTCCATCAGAACAATATCGAAATTCACCGCTTTAAATTTTTCGAGTGCTTGGAGACCATCTTCCACAATTGTCAGTTGATGGGGGGTATCCTTCAGGAATGCCTCAATTACCAAATAATTTTCTTCCGTATCCTCCGCCAATAAAATTGATAATCCAGCACGGGCAACCTCAGGCAAAGATTGGGTTTGAGAACCTTCTGATGACTGGATTACTTTAGCGCGCCGGATCTCCTGCAAAGGTATTTCGGCGTGAAAAGTGCTCCCCTGACCAAGTTGGCTCTCAACCCAGATTTTGCCCTCCATCTTTTCCACCAATTTTTGACAAATTGATAGTCCCAATCCAGTCCCACCGAAACGGCGTGTGGTGGATGAGTCGACCTGTTTGAAAGGATCAAAAATGGCCTCCAACCTGTCTGCTTGAATACCTATTCCTGTATCGGCTACCGAGAAACGGATTGAATTATCTCCAGTTTTGATTACTGAGAGGGTAATATTGCCTCTTTCGGTAAACTTTATCGCATTGGAGAGAAGGTTGAGCAGTATTTGCTGAAGCCTTTGGGGGTCGCCGACTACCTGATACGGCAGGGCACTATCAAAAGCAGTTTCTATGCCGATACCTTGATTTAAGGCTTTTGATTTGAGAATTTCCACAGAGTTATTGGCCAACTTATCTGGCTCGAAGACAATGGTTTCAAGTTCCAACTGGTCGGCTTCAATTTTTGACAGATCTAGAACATCGTTGATCAGGGACATAAGCCCTTCACCCGCATTGTTTGTTATCTTGACGTAGTGTCGCTGATCATCGTTAAGATTGCTCTCTGCTAGCATTTCCCCCATACCGAGAATGGCATTCATGGGGGTTCTTATTTCATGGCTCATAGTGGCCAAAAATGCGCTTTTCGCAATATTTGCCTGCTCTGCCAGAGTTTTTGCTTGTTGCAGTTCCTCGTCCAGTCGTCGGCGTTCGATAATTCCCGACAAAGTGTTGGCAATGGTGTTCAGGAACTCTTCTTCCTCTTCTCTTCTTATGTGTCCTTTCGGCAGATAGACATTGAGGACACCAAGGAACTGGTCACCGGAATGGATAGGAACACAATAGTTACCATGGGATTTTGATTCTGCATCCCGAAATGTATAGCGATCATCAATAGAATCCGCAAATATGAGGTTCCTAGTCTCAAGAACCAGACCACACAAACATTGACCGGAAGTTATTCTAGCGCAACTGTTTTGGAGTTGGTCGGACATGCCTTTATGGGTTTTCATTACCAGCTCTTCACTATCCTTGTCATATAGGAAAATTGCTCCCTTATTCAAGGAGGCAATCCATCCCTCTGACAGGATAAGGTTAAGAGCAGTTTCAAGCTGTTTGTCCAGCGAGTGAGATTCAGTTGCCGATTGCAAAAGGGTGTTGATTACAATTTGAGTCTGGAGAAAGCGTTGGGTTTGCTGTTCTGATTTTTTGCGTTCGGAAATGTCGGTGAAAGAAACCACAGCCCCAACAATCTCTTTTTCACGAAATATTGGGTGGGAACGGTATTCAGCATCGAAGCTTGTTCCATCTTTTCGCCATAAAACTTCATCGTCAACGTGCGTACCTTCACCTTTCCTAAAAGCTTTGGATATTCTGCATTCTTGAACAGTTAGTTCTGTGCCATCATTATGAGAGTGATGGATGAGTTGGTGCATGTTATTACCAAGCAATTCGGAGGTGTCGTGGTAACCCAGAATGTTCAGGCATGCAGGGTTGCAGAACGTACAGTCGCCGTTTGTGTCAAGACCAAAGACCGCTTCGCCAGTTGATAATAGCATGGAGCGTATTTTCTCCTCACTCTCCTTTAGGGCATCATCCATCTGTTTTCGTTCTGTGATATCTTCGTGCATTGATAACCATACCTTTCCATGTTTCTGGTGTTCAAATGCCGATATGGTAGCTTTGCTCCAAAAATAGGTTCCATCCTTGCGCAGATTCTGGATGGAACCGTTCCAGGTTCCATTGTTGTGCAGCGCATTTATAATAGATTGTGCTGTATCCTCGGGACTCTTGTCAGTGGGGGTATTAACCGAGCTGATATTCTTTCCCAGCAACTCACCAGGATTGTAACCAAACATTTTTTCAATTTTCGGATTGACATAAACGATGGAGGCATCGCGGGCTTTGACCAGGACTACCCCCTCACCCATGTTGAGGAGAATCTTGTCGCGCAACCGCAAACTTTCTTCCCGCAGTTTGCGCTCGGTATTGTTCCGAATCACCGAAGAAAAATACCTTCTATCTTTGATTGTCCATGAGGAGAGAGATATTTCCACTGGAAACTCAGTACCGTTTTTGTTAATAGCAGACAGTTCTACTACTTGACCAGAAAGTCTGGTTTTTCCAGTTTCATTTATCCGTTGCAACGCTTTGCTATGTGCTTTCCGGTATCTATCAGGAATCAACAGAGTAAGAGAATGTCCGAGGATTTCATCTTCCTTATAGCCAAAGATTAGTGTAGCTCCCTGGTTCCAGGAGACAATTTTACCCTCACTATCGGCAGAGATGATGGCATCAATGGCAGAATTGGTTACCGAGCGAAACTTAAGTTCGCTTTCTCGCAATAACTCATTGGCCTGGGTTAACTCTTCAGTACGCTCTCTTACTCGTTCCTCAAGATGTTCCTGAGAGGCCTCCAGTGCCATTTCGGTTTTGTACAAGTTGAGGTGGCTACGTACCCGTGCCAAGACTTCCTGGGCCTGATAGGGCTTGCTTATAAAATCCAAACCGCCCAGCTCGAAGCCCTTGACCTTGCTCATTGTATCACCAAGGTCGGTGAAGAAGATGACGGGGACTTTGCGGGTGAGTTCCTGAGATTTTAGTTGTCTGCAAACCTCAAAGCCATCAATGCCCGGAAGGCGAACATCCAGCAAAATTAATTCCGGCAGTTTGGCAGCCACACTACGCATGGCCAGTTCACCACTGCTGGCAGGACGTACTCTGTGACCATCCTTGGTCAAAATTTCCGTTAACAGCTTGAG
>JADFYX010000124.1 GCA_015232795.1 Magnetococcales bacterium | reverse complement strand
GCTAAAGGCTGCTTTTTATCTGTCCCATAGAACAATTTCTGCAAAAATAACAGTGAATATTCTTGGCTTTGAATCTCTTTGGCTCTGTTAAAACCGTTTGCAGATAAATTATTACCAACAGTTTTGCATGCCGATTTTAAAGATGGATCACGAGTAAGAATAAAGATAGACATAATTTATTATACTTTATCACTCTAAATGCATTTATTCATGATCTCTCAGATGTAATACGCTGCATAATTATGGTCAAATCATCATCAATGGTAACCCTAAAACCATTTTTACCAAGGTGGGTATAACTCATAGACGAATCTCCAGTAAACGCACCGTTAATATTTTGTTTTAGGGTATCCAAACTGTGTTGTTTAACAAATTTGCTAATAAAATCTTCGTTATCCATATCAGCAAGGTTAAATGCACTTTTTATAAATATTGGTTTAAATATTATACTATTCACAGTACGGTTACTATCGGCTTTTATTGTTATTCCCGTACCAAAACTCTGTTTTTTAGAGTCAAGCTTGCTATTTTTAGGGATTATAGCATAGACACTGGTATATCCTGAACGTAAATTGCTGGATTTATAACCAAAACTAAATGGCCCGCCAAATTTATATGTACCATCTTTTTGTTTTATAAATTTAATGTTTTCACGCAGAATAGCAGCATCATTATAAGCGTTGGAGTCAATGGCAAAGAGGCTGTACATAAACTCATCACTGAGAAAAAAATGTTTTTTCAAGCCATTGTCTATTAACTTTGTAGCATCATCAACCGACATACCTATATAGAGACCTTGCACCACAGGTGGGGATGGGTTTACTAATGTTAAGGTGCTGTTTTTTTTCGGCTCATTTGAAGAGCCAACACTTAAAATCAGTAGAATAACAAGCAGCCCCAAAGTAATAAATTTTAAACCACTTTTAGAGGTAATAAGCTCTACAATACTTCCATCTTTCCCATTATTATCAGCTTCTTGGGCTTTTCTGTTTATGTTTTTATTATCCATTTTTTATTACAATATCACGGCTTTTGTAGAGGTTGTTTCTCTCTAATCCAGGGTATAATGCCGTTCTCGACATTATATACCGTGGTATAGCCCATTTTTTCCATAAGATGGTTTGCCAGTATTGAGGAGCGGTTGCCACTGCGACAAATAAGAATTACCGGATCATTTTTGCCAATTTGCTTGCTAAATGTGGGGAGAAAAGAGCTAGGTGTTTTGCCTCTTTTGTCAACAAAGGTCAATAACCTACTATCCTTAATAACCCCACTTTTCTGCCACTCTTCAGGACGGCGAATATCATAAACTGGAACCCCTTGAGCCATAAGAGATTGTAATTTTGTGTTGTCAATATTGGTATAAAGAGGCTCACTACAACCAGACAACGATATGAGTAGAATAAACAGGGCGATAAGTCTTGCTAGCATATTTTTTTCTCAAAAATTTATGTTTAATTGTTATTTAAAAAGCCACTGTGACTTCTGTATGGCTTCTTGGGAAAAGTCTTGGGTAAACGAGTTATTATATAGGAGTCGCCTGATATTTTATAGTGGTACAGCATAAAATGGCGCAGGGTTGACTGTTGCTGCTGCTGAACTGCGTAACCTGCCTGTAGTGACATCATCATTATCAAGGGTGCGGTCTATCTCTTGGGCAATTTCTAGAGGAACATTTGACAGTTCAATAATATGTTTAGGGTTGCCGTCCATAGCAAGGGCGGCAAAGTTAGAGGCAGATTTTACTATAACCCTTATAGTACCAAAACGTGTTCGGGTTGTTGCAGAGTCAGTTCTAATGAAGCCAGAGTTGTATAAATGGTCTGTAACACAATCAACTTCTGTATTCTTGGCCGTAATAACATCTGTGCCTATCTCGCCATTGCCTATAGAGTTAGTAGGGGAGTCTGTATTTGTGTAATCACATACGCCATTGGCAGTTACCCCGGCAATATCAGGGTTGGCATCAGGTAGGTCACCAGGGAAATAGTGGTAGCGGTCTTTAAAGCTTTTAACAGCAATGCTCATATCAGTGACCATGGCTATGACCTCTTTTGCATGGGAGCTTTGTATTAAATTATTACCTAGCATAACACTGCCACCAGCAATTAAACCGATGATCACCATAACAGTGGCGATTTCAATCAATGTGAAGCCTGATTGATTACTCTTCATGGTGAGTTTTCTCCCGTATGTTTAACAGCAATCTCAATTATGGACATGTGACAGCAGTATCAATAGGTATTCTTGCTGCTGTCATTTGTGATAGTAGATCAGTGACAAGGATATCTTCACAAATATCATCACCATCACAAGTATTGCCCATACCTACTGTAGTTGTGATGCCATTTAGAGGGCCACCACTAACAAGGCGATAGGCGACACCGTTAGTTCCAGGTGCGGTAAAAAATAGTCCATCAAGAGTTGCATCTGCTCTGTCTGCGATATCTTTATTTACGAAGTATTGAATCTGATTTCCCCATGGATCTGTGACATTATCTATTGTTAAATTCAGAGTAGCGTATGGAACGTAGCCTTCAGATGGATCTGCAAGTTTAGTAGTAGTATCTTCATAACCAGCTAAAGCAATTGTCGTTTCATATGGAAGATTATGAAGATAATGTCGATTTCTTGAATCAAATGTTGCAATAGTAGTCCATGTTATTCCGCTAGCATCTGTGTTAGTTGCATCTCCTATTGTAGTGCTCCAAGCTGATGATATAGGTGCTGTAGCTGTTCCGGTAGCGTTTGCCTCATAGAAAAATCCATTTGCTGTACTCGGCAAATAATTGGTGCCACTAGTTATTGACAAACCATCGGACCAGGGAAGAAGTGCAGTACAGGTAATAGGGGTGGAGCTTTGGGACGCAAACGCAAGAATAGCACCCTTTATTCTAGTAAATTGATCGTTTAATGTAGATGTGCCTGATTGGACCGTACCTTCATCAATCAAAGAAGACACTAAATCGCTTGTTGTCAGTGCCATGACAACATCATCAAATGCTCCATTTGTTGCGCCAGTATCATCTGTATAATCGCGTTTTATATATGTGGCATCTGTATTTGTATTTTCTAATTCATCTGCCTCATTTGTAGCGGGTAGAGTGTTTCTTGTACCTTTAACAGTGTATGCTCCATCCCCATTCGGTCCATGGGAGACGATCACAAGAACCTCTTGGTTAATTGTATTTGAAGTAGTGCCATTGGCATTTTTTTCTATGACAGCAAAATTACCAACATCAGCATCGTTGAGTTTGGCAACTGCAGTCCAATTGTTAGTGATTGCACTTACATGATAAGAGAAATAATTGTTCCATCCATCTATTGCTACCTCACGAGGCAGACCAAGAGTGTTCCAAGGAATAACTCCAAAACCTTCGGCAATTGAAGTATTACAGGTAGCAACTGCGTCCCCGTTAGGAGTGGTGGCAATGCTAGCAGGGCATGGCAATTTTTTATTTACTCGAAGATAGGCAATTAATGTTTCTTTGATCACCTCCATCCGTTTTTCCGTCACCTTATAGGATGTTTGCTCCATTTTGGTTCTTAGCAGGGTCATGCCGAGGGAGGCAAGAAGGCCGATGATCATGAGGACTGTGGCCATCTCAATAAGGGTAAAGCCTGTATTGGTGTATTTTGGTTGATTTTTGATTTTCACGTATACCACCAAAATCCTTTTGAAACTATGAGTTTACCTAAATTATAAAGCCACATCAGTCTATTGTTGTGATAGTAGCGATCTGTTAATATTTGATTATGAAGAGTTGCATAAAATATAGCCTTTTGTAAGGTTTCATGTCAATATGAATGCATGTATTATACGCAACTTATAAAAATAATGGATATTTTAATACCAGTGATTCTGATGAGAAGTTGGCTATAGCAGAGTTGGCTGTTCGTGTTCTAACCATATTTGATAGACCAACAGAACCAGCGTAATTCATATTTCTCAACAATGCTTAAATGATATGTTGAATTCTTTTTATATATTAATGAAATAGAGATATAAGAGGTTCAGAATAAAACCGATTGAGAAGTATTTTATCAAGCAGAAATCATAGACTTTAGAAGTTTTCCCCAAAGTTTTTTTGTGTCTTTGCCAATATCGTCGGGTAGTAGTGATTTTAACTTTTTACCCTCTTGGGGCTTTTTCTTGGCTAATGAGCGGAGATACTCCCGCTCAATATATGTATATACCTCACCTATCTCCATAGAGCGAATAGCACTGGTAATATCAAATTGAACTCCACACTGTTGAGAGCCGGGTGGGCAGATTTTATTATCACCGGAAATAGGGGTGAAGTTACGGACAAAACCTGTGAAGGAAATTGTGCGATTTCGGCTTCTTTCTACCTCTAACCCAGACTCAAGCAAAAGCTTTTCTTGAGTCTCCAAAGTGGGGGGGATTTTTAAATTTAGGGTTATTTGGCTACCATTTTCTAGCTGGGTGGCATCAGAAGGAAAGCAAAATGATAGTCCCTGCACCGACATATCTATAACTCGTGAATCAAAGGGTGAGGTTATGCGCAGGTCTACCTCTGGCAAAACTTTTACTCGATAGTGTCGGCGTTGTTTATGCAATGTTAGCTGTTTGGGAAATTCAATTTTAATAAATGATTTATCATCAACAGTAACTTTTTTCTTAAAGCAGACTTTGGCTTCAATTGCTTTTTTGCCATCATAAAATCGTATTAGTACCTTGTTTCCCTTTTTTGCCCGTTTATTGCCATCCTCAGGAACTAAGCCTGTTAAGAGGAGGTAGCTCTTTTTTTTCAGATGGGCAAATGGTACGTGTTCAGTTTTTTTGCTTTTTTTGTTGTCACTCTCGTTGGGCTCTTCGGCCGGTTTGGCTGGTAGGTCGCAAAAATGTGAATAAAAAATTTGGGTAAGATTATTTATACGTACCTCTACAACAGCATTGCTTTCGTGAGCCTTCTTAATAAGCTGTATTACACGGTCATCTTTGACGGTTTGGGTACTTGAAGGTGTTGACTTTTCACTGTCTTCACCGTTTAAGTTTGATTTTTTTGTGGTTTTTGCCATGATAACTCCTTATCCTCATTAACATCAGCGTATTTTCATATATCTTGTCAGCAATTTGTCTGCCAACTTATGTTATTGTGCGAATATAGGATAATGTTCTGTTAAGAAGGTTGAGAGCAAAAAAATGTTTCTTAATTGTATGGAAGTTAGCACATTGATGAGAAAAATTTATGAACGTGACAGGTAAAAAAGAGTACATCCAAAGGTTTATGGCTCCCAGTGGACGGGTTGCTTATAGAGATTTGCAAGATTTGGCTAATGAGCATAATGAACAACGTTTTGTGCAGTTGGTTCGTTATCACTTTTTGGTTGGGGTGAGTGTGCTGCAAGGAGAGTTACGTGATGATCTTGATAATGTGGAATCCACTAAAATTTTTAAATATAAAGCCAATGGCAAAGCAAACAGTGGTAAAGATATTTTTGATTTAAGCAAGGTGGTTTTTCCTCTGCTGCCTGGGAAAGATCGCCATGAAAATGAGCCGATTTTAGTGGGGCAGGATGATGATAATAATATTGTTATCTCAGACTACTCTATCTCTCACGATCATCTATCTATCCGTATTGATAGCGATGGTCGTTTTTTTATCAAAGATCTCGATTCTAAAAACAGTACCCTTATTCAAGGTAAAAAAATTGTGCCGGGTAAGGAGGTGGAGATAGTAGAGGATGAAACCATCCAGATTGGTCGCTATCAATTTATATTTACTTCACCAGGAATGCTCTATGCCCGTCTGAGGGGTTTGGATGTTCAGCAAAGTATTGTTGATTTGATAAACCATCTTGGCAAGGTTGATTACAAAAAGTTAAAAGCTTTGGCAAAATGGCGTAAGGAGGATATGTTTGTCCAGTTGGTTCATAATCCGTCGCTAGTGGGAATGGCTCTGTTTAAGGGGAGTATGGTGGAGCCTGAGTTTAAAGTCGATGATGATGATTGTGATGAAACCAAGCTTTTTAGAAATGAAAACCTGGATAAACAGATAGCGGTAACTTTGGAATATCTCTCCCGTAATATTTTTCCCATAGTACATAAAATCGAAAAAGAACAGGATAAAGATTGTCTGAAAATAGGTCGTTTAGAAACTAACGATCTCTGTATGCTGGATAGTTCTATTTCACGAATACATGGGCAAATACGCATCGCCGGGACAGGGCACTACTTCTATACAGATTTTAAATCTCGCAACGGTTCGTGGATTAATGGAAAAAAAGTTGGAAATATTGAGGTAGCTTTGTATGAAGGTGATAAATTAAAAATTGGACGTTATCTTTTTCATTTTGTCTTTCCTAGTACCCTGTATAAAATGTTGAATAAAAAAAAGTAACCTGCCTCTAGCTGAATCTAGGATTAATACCACAAAGCATCTATTTTGGGATCTAGCTAAATATTGCTAATAAGGTAAATAAATGATTAATCTTGCTCAATATAATCAACGCCTTGCAACAATTGGCTTGGTTACCGTGCTGTTTTTTCTGGCTATTACCCCCCAAACTGACCCTCTCACTGTGCCACAACTTGCTCATTTAATTCTGGCGGTGGGGGCGTTTCCTCTAATTGTTGGGGCTATGATCTACTTTACACCCACATTAACCCGTAGCACACCAGCAACAGGATGGATCTGCTGGTTGCCGTATTTTGCAATGTTTACCGGTTTTATTGCTTTTACAGCGGTAAGTCAGGATCTGTTGTTTATAGTTGTGGCTGCCCCAATGGGTATTGTTTTGACTGCCAGCCTGTTTTATTGGATGTGGCAAAGGGGTAGAAAATCCCTGGGAGATCCTCACCCCGGTTTGGCATGGTATCAGGTAGCCTTGGTTTTTTTAATGTTAGGTTTAGCAACCATTATATTTGCTTATCTTCTGCCCCAGTGGTGGGAGCCGCTGCGAAACCTCCATCGAGAGCTTAATATAATGGGCTTTCTGGGTCTAACCACTGTTGGTACCATCCAGGTTTTTTTACCGACTGTGGCCCATTATCAAGATAATAAAACTGCATTTCGGTTAAAAAAACATTTAAAATATCCAGTACTTGGGACACTGTTATTAGCAGCAGGAGCTTTGGAGGTACCTTTTTGTAATGAGATTGGCAGGGTGGTTTGG
>JADFYX010000123.1 GCA_015232795.1 Magnetococcales bacterium | reverse complement strand
TTCACTTTCTGCTCCCTGTGTTTCTTTTAATATATACATTGGTGATAGAGCGACAATCTGCTGGCTTGGCAGCTTTTAATGCCATAATGATGGTTATGGTTATCATGGTTATGCAAAAACCAATTTTGGCCTTTATCTATAAAACATCCATCTACAACGGCTTTCGCCAAGGATTTTCCGACCTCTATTTTGGCCTGATAGATGGAGCACGATATATGATCCCCATTGCC
This sequence comes from Magnetococcales bacterium, assembly GCA_015232795.1. Taxonomy (GTDB): domain Bacteria; phylum Pseudomonadota; class Magnetococcia; order Magnetococcales; family JADFYX01. Next base: position 6,942 of record JADFYX010000123.1, on the reverse strand, counting down.
CTAGCCACTGCTGCTGCCGGTTTGGTGGTTGGCACAATCACCCTTACTGGTTTGGGGCAACGTCTTATGGAGGTTATAGAGATAATCTCCATGGGCAACTTACTGCTTGTTTTGGTTTTTACCGCAATAACCAGTCTGATTTTGGGAATGGGTCTACCGACAACAGCCAACTATATAGTCATGGCTTCTCTTACTGCCCCTATTGTTGTGCAACTGGGTGGAGAAAGTGGATTGATTATACCGGCTATTGCTGCCCATCTATTTGTCTTTCATTTTGGTATTTTAGCCGATGACACCCCCCCAGTAGGATTAGCAGCCTATGCTGCTGCTGCCATCGCCCACGCTGATCCTATTAAAACCGGTATACAAGGTTTTACCTATGACATGCGTACGGCAATTTTGCCATTTATGTTTATTTTTAATACCGATCTAATTTTAATTCAGGGTATAGAACCGGGCGGTTCAGCCATGCAGGCCAGTAGCTGGATATGGATAGATAGCTGGATAGCCTGGTTGGGCCTTTTTTGTCTGGCTACATTAGCTATGTTTGCTTTTGTTTCTGCCATTATGGGTTGGAATGCTGGCCCTGCAACATGGTGGGAGCGAATCACGTTGTTGCTCATATGCTTAGGGCTATTTCGCCCCGATCTTTTGGCTGGAGCAATGGGCACAGCAGACAAATATATTATGGTTCTACCACCACTTCTGCTCTATGGCGCAATGACTTGGTGGAAAAAAAGCTCCCAAAAAAGTATTAATACCGTAGGTTAATTGTTAAAACCAACCAAAAGTTTATAAGCCATTCCCGGTTGTTGGTTGGCTTGGGCTAAAACTGCAATACCAGCCTGTTGCAAAATTGTAAGCCTAGTCATGTTGGCAGTCTCTTGGGCAACATCGACATCAGTAATACGGGATTTGGCAACCTCAGTAACATCAACCATGCTGCTCAAACTGTTGACAATTGACTCTAAACGGCTTTGATAAGCGCCAATCTGCGCCCGAATATTTGCGACCGAATCTATGGCAACATCAACATTGTCAATAGTCGAAGCTATATATCCCGTGTTATATGCCGCAGAACCAACACTTATGGCGTTTTGGTCAACGCCTGTTGAAGCTCCTATCTTTGCAACTGAAGCCCCAGCAATTGACATAGCTATAGTCTGACCACCTTCAATACCAATTTGAAATACGTTACCACCAGCAGAGTAAGTACCATCTAGGAGTTTTATATCATTAAAATCTGTTGTGGTTGATATACGTTGGATCTCTGACATCAACTCAGCTACTTCAATTTGCAGGTTGTTTTGAGCCGTTCCCGATATGGTAGAGGTGTTTGCTTGCACCGCCAACTCACGAATTCTTTGCAGAGCAGTTGTAGTCTCAATAAGAGCACTATCAGCCACCTGCATTAATGAGATACCATCATTGACATTTTTCATTGCAGAATTTGCACTCAATATTTTAGCAGTCATACGAGTACTGAGAGCCAGACCAGCGGCATCATCAGATGCAGAGTTAATGCGCAAACCAGAGGCAAGACGGGATAATGATACATTTAATGCTGAAGTATTTTTATCCAGAGAACGTCTAGCGTGCATTGCAGCTATGCTAGAATTAATTGTTATGGCCATATAATTTACTCCTCCGATATTTGGCTCTCTTACAATGGAGCCTACGGTTTACTGATTAACTTTTATTTAATAAAGCCCATATAGGCTGTCTTAAATATCCTTTTAAAAAATCTTCTTGTTCTTTTTATCGGTAGTTAGAATTTTATCTTAAGAACTTTTTAAAAAAAATTTTATCTTTGTAGAGAGAATATCCGAAATTCATAAAATTTCTGATAATACGATGACCTTATGTTGACGATTATGGGCTTGCTGATATTTCTTTTTAAAAGTGCCAAATTGAAAAAAATTGTGTAAAAAGTAGAAATTTATTGACATTTATGGCTTACAATTTGCATTCTCCCTCCTAACATACTCGAATACCCTTTATATATTTGTAGGTTGCGAGCTAAGAATTTATGGAAATTCCAGATAAACTAGTCACAGATGTCAGACCTTTCTTTCTTAATTTTTTGGGAAAGTTAGCGACTGATCTAAATACGCTAACTGCTGCCCCTGTAACGATAAATTTGACCTCTGTAGAACTTCTACGGGGAGAGAAAGATCTAGGGACACTTTTAGAAAAAGACCGTTGTGTTGCATTTGCCAATGAAGATGGACTCGATACTGGCAATGTTCATCTGATTATTGACGTTGCGACATCCATAGCCTTGACGGGTTTGATGATGATGATGGGTGAAGATGTCATCCAGAATCAGGTTGAAACACGAGAATACAACGAAGAGATCCAGGAAGGGTTTAACGAAGTTGCCAATCAGATTGTTGGAGTATTCAACGGTCTAGTTGAAGAGAATATGAAAGATGGCGGTCATCTCTTTCTTGAGAGTGCTGAACGCTTTGAACCTGGCGGTGAAATATCAACCCTTGAGCCGGAAAGAACTTATTTAACAATTGTAGCTGATATGCAGGTTGCCAGCTTTCCTGTTGAAGAGTGTCGCATTCTTCTCTCTAAAGGCTTTGGTGATCCCCTACTCAACGTAAATATCCCTGGCACCCCCGCAGAAGAGGCCGAAATGGCCGAGCGGAACAAAGGCCAAGTCGAAGAGGAGAGTTCTGAAGAGGTTGCTGATGATTTTTCTGAAGCCCTAGGAGCCGAAGGTGATGAGGCTGGGGATGAACTAGCAGCAGACGATACAGGTCTGAACTTAGGTGATGATACAGCAAAATATGATACCAGCGATGGGCTTCCGGTTCCTGACGAACCAGGAGGTCTTAAAGTAGTCATGACTGAAAAACCATTCTCCTTAAGAGAAGACGAGCATGTTATGACTGCCATTAACGCTATGCGTCATGATGGAAACCGTTATATAGGCGTGACAGACAAAGATAAAAAGCTGATCCGGGTAGTAAGTAAAAGTGACTTAAGACAGATAATGGGACCATTTTTTGGCACCAAAGCCATGGGTGCCAGAGATAAAGCTGTTTGCACTTTAGGCATTGGTAAACTAAACGAAGATCAACAGTTAATTCGCATACCGCAAACAGGATCAATAAACCAAGCAGCAGACCTACTGTTAGAGTTCAACCTACGCTCTCTACCAGTCATAAACGGTCAAGGGATACTGCAAGGGTTTATTACTATGCACTCTGTTATGAGCTATTTCCGCAAGAAAAAGAATATGTAGTTATATTAATACATGGAAAACAAAAGCCACCACTTCTGTCGACATGGGAGTGGTGGCTTTTTTTTAGCAATTTATTGAAAGTATTTTCATCTAACCCGCAGCAGACGCGCAGCATAAAATCCATCCATATCCAACTGTCCAGGCTCCACTAGAAAATCACCATTAAGTGTCAACAACTCTTCCGGTACGAAGTCCCTTTTTTTACTAATAGGTTCCCGTCGCCAATCAGGGTGGTTGGCTAAAAAATTTGCAACCTGGATTTCGTTCTCGCCAGACTCCACAGAGCAGGTAGCATATATGAGAACTCCTCCCGGTCGTAAAATTTTGGCGATTGCTACTAAAATTGCTGATTGCTCCTTAATTAGCTCCGCAATATCTTTGGCTCTTCGTCGCCATTTTATCTCAGGATGACGGCGTATAATTCCAGTACCACTACAGGGAGCATCAAGTAAAATTTTATCAAACATCTCACTTGCCAAAATAGTGTCTGGACCAACCTCCCCTTGACGAATGGTAACGGTTGGAATTTGTAACCTTTTTAGATTATCAGCCAACCGTTTTATCCGTGAGGGATATTTTTCTACAGCAACAATATTTATTTTTCCATTGGCTAAAGCTGATAAGTGAGCAGTCTTACCCCCTGGAGCAGCACAAGCATCTAAAATATATTCACCTGCACAAGGCTGTAAAAAACGTGATACCCATTGTGCTGCCTGATCTTGCACTGAGAACCAACCTTCTGCAAAACCTGGCAGCCCCTCCACACCACCACCTGACGGTAGTAAAATGGCATCTGGTGTGTTAGGAGCAGCAATGGCATCGTAACTCTCCAGAGCTTTAAGAAGAGCTGTCCTCTCAATTTTAAGGGTGTTTGTACGCAAGGTTAAGGTTGGTTGGGTGTTATTTGCCCTTAGTCTTTCAACAACCCGCTGCCTAGACTCTTTAGCCAACCACCCACTCACCAACCAACCAGGATGAGAGTATTGCAAAGCTAAAGCCTCAGTTTTATCTTTTAGCCGAGAGACAATTTTTCCAGAGTCAACCTTAACCGCTTTTCGCAAGACTGCATTTACAAAACTGCAATGGGCTTTCTCAGGGGAGAACTTTAACATCTCAACAGCTTCATGTACTGCTGCTCGGTCTGGAACACGCATATACCTTGCTTGATAGAGGGCTGTTCTTAATACACCTCGTAAAAAGTGGCGTTTATTGGCTATGGGCCGAGCAATACAACTTGTAAGAATAGCATCCAATAATGAGAGATACCGCATAGTGCCAAAAGCTATCTCAAAGGCCAAAGCCCTATCTCGTGGTTGTAAAAGATCAGCTTCGTCTGCCAAGGCCAGTGGTAGCTTATCACGGGTCACTCTAACTACCGCCTCTACTGCCAAGAGCCGGGGATTTAATCTCGTTGCGGTAGCCGATTTAGTGTCAGTTTTCATATGGCCTCAAGATACTCCCAACGTTTATACAAAATAGCCAACTCTGCCTCTAACGCCTCCAACCTTTTCAACACCTCTGCCACCTCACTACTGTCACCTTGATAAAATTCTGGCTCGGCTATTTTGTCCTGTATTTCTCCTAGCTCTCCTTCTGCCGCCTCAATTTTGGCAGGTAAAGACTCAAGCTCTAATTTTTCTTTATAGGTGAGTTTTTTAACCTTATTGCTAGTAGAGGAGAGAACTTTTTTAACTTTTTTGTCTGGCTGCACATCTTTTATAGGTTTTTTGGTCTGCATTAAATAATCATCATAACCACCAACATATTCGCCAATTTTACCCTTGCCTTCAAAAACCAGAAGTCCGGAGACCACATTATTTAAAAATGCCCGGTCATGACTAACCAGTAATAGTGTGCCCTTATACTCTGCTAAAAGCTCTTCTAAAAGTTCTAAAGTCTCAACATCAAGATCATTAGTCGGCTCATCCATTACCAATATGTTAGATGGCTGCAAAAAAAGTTTAGCCAGCAATAGCCTGTTTCTCTCCCCACCTGATAACACCTTGACTGGAGACCTTGCCCTGTCAGGGGCAAAAAGAAAATCTGCCAGATAACTGATGATATGACGATCCCGCCCCCCTACATTCACCTGCTGTCGACCACCACCAACATTATCTTCTACAGTTTTTTCTTCATCCAACGCTGCCCTTAGTTGATCAAAATAGGCAATTTCCATTTTAGTGCCGACTGTGACCTTGCCCTTATCAGGAGCAAGCTTACCAAGGAGTATATTTAACAGAGTACTCTTACCTGAACCATTGGGTCCGACTATACCCAATTTATCGCCACGCTGAATGGTCAGAGAAAAATCATCAATATATCTTTGACCACCATATGATAGGGAGACATTTAATGTCTCTACCACCAATTTACCAGACTTTTGGGCCTGCTCCATACGCATATTGACCGTTCCCTGGCGTTCCCGTCGCTGGCGACGTTCCTCACGCATGGCTTTTAATGCTCGTACCCGACCCATATTTCTGGTTCTACGGGCCTTAATTCCCTGGCGAATCCAAACCTCTTCCTGGGCCAACCTTTTATCAAATAGATGGTTCTGTTTCTCTTCGGCGTGTAGAGCCTCCTCTTTGTGTTTTTGGTAATCTGTAAAGTTACCAGGCCAGTCGGTTAACTGTCCCCGGTCTAACTCTAAAATTCTGGTGGCCAACTTTTGAGAGAACATTCTATCGTGGGAGATAAAAAAGAGAGCAGACTTATAACTGCTGAAAAAAGATTCCAACCAATCTATAGATTCAATATCCAGATGGTTGGTAGGCTCATCTAATAAAAGCAGATCAGGTTGGGATACCAACGCCCTTGCCAACATAACCCGGCGTTTAATACCACCGGATAGGGTAACAAAAGAGAGGTCTGGATCTAGCCGCAGTTGCGATAAGGTAGTTGAAACCTGGTTATGGGCATCCCAACCATCGGCTACATCCAATGCATGGTGGGCGTGGTCCAACTGCTCCATAAGTTGATCACCGCCTTCTTTTGCTAGCTTTGCCGTTATGAGATGATATTCTGTAATCAAACGGCCTAATTTCCCCAAACCATCGGCCACAATTTCAAATATAGTGCCAGACAAAGCTTGGGGCACCTCTTGCTCCAGACGAGCAACCCGCACTCCACGGTTACGAATTATTTTGCCACTATCTGGTAAAAACTCTTCTGCTAATAACTTTAACAGGGTGGATTTTCCCGTGCCGTTACGACCAACCAGACAGACCCTCTCCCCGGCTTCCATGGAAAATGTTAGATTTTCCAACAGTAACGGACCACCAAAACCAACTGAGACATCTTGAGCACTAATCAACGCCATACTTTATTCACCTTTATTAGAATATCAACATGACAGAATACCATGTCTTAACGAAAAAGGAGAACAAAGAGGTCATTTTTTCCCGTAGCTTACGGTAATCATGGATATTTTTACCACTCTCTTACATAATGAAAACCAGAAAAACAGAAAAACTTGTAAAAAAAACCATACTCCATTGCAAATTCAACCTATTGGCCTAATGTTTGCTTCCCATATTCACGAAGCAGTGTCACACAGATAAGGTTTTGCACTTATATTTATTGTATAGCAAACCTGTGAAGGGAACCTCCCACCACTGAAACCGGCAGGCATCTTAAAGAGATGGGAAATAAAATGAGAAGACATAATAGTAGCGATACCCACAACT
>JADFYX010000122.1 GCA_015232795.1 Magnetococcales bacterium | reverse complement strand
TCCTCTAATGCCCGACTTAAATGCAAGGCTCCCAAGCCGTAACCATCAGCTTTTACTACGGGAAAAACCTTAACATGCTCACCAACAATTTTTTGCGCTACAAAATAATTGTCAACAACCCCCTGGGGATTTATCTCCAACCAAGTAAGGCGCGCAACATGTAGGGAAGTGTCAGCCATAGTTGTTGTGGGCATGGTTATCAAAGCGAGTATACTGTTTTAAAAATGTAAGGGTAACTCGACCAATAGGACCATTTCTCTGTTTTGCAATAATAATTTCCGCAATACCCTCAAGGGCAGGATCGTTCTCTTTATAAACCTCTTCACGAAACACAAACATAACAATATCTGCATCTTGCTCAATAGCTCCCGACTCTCTGAGATCAGATAGTACCGGAGTTTTGTTGGGCCGTTCTTCCACTTTTCGGGAGAGCTGGGAGAGGGCAATAACAGGTACATCAAGCTCTTTGGCTAAAGCCTTCAATCCGCGGCTGATTTCTGAAATCTCCTGAACCCGGTTGTCGCTTTTGCCCTCGCCTTGCATAAGTTGCAGATAGTCAATAACAATGAGTTGTATATCTTTTTCCCGTTTAAGTCGTCGGGCTTTAGCCCGTACCGCCATAATAGAGAGGGCAGGGGTATCATCAACATATATTGGAGCTTTGGATAAGGTATCGGAAGCTTGAATCAGTTGACCATACGCTTCTGTTTTAAGATGACCATTTCGCAACCCCTGGGCATCGATACTGCCAAGTGATGATAACATCCTTACCACCAACTGCTCTTTGGACATCTCCAGAGAGAAAACTGCAACTGGTGCACCATATTTTATCGCTGCGTTGGCTACGACATTCATAGCAAAAGAGGTTTTACCCATGGCGGGTCGTCCTGCCAGGATAATAAGATCCGAAGGTTGCAGACCTGCCATCATTTTATCAAGATCGGTAAATCCGGTAGGAACCCCGGTTATGGACTCCTTGCGCTGCATTAACTCTTCAATTTTGGCGATAACCGGCATAAGGACCGATTTCATGTCAGAATAGTTGGAGCGTCTTTGACTACGATTTTCACCCACATCAAAAATCTGCTTTTCCGCCTCTTCAATAATTTCATCCACGCTTCTTTCACCTTCAAAGACCGCTTCTGATATATTTGTCGCTTGCCGGGCCAACTCTCTGAGTATTGCCTTATCCCTTACCAGTCTGGCATAGGATTTAGCGTTTGCAGTAGTGGGGACGGTCTCTAAAAGTTGACCTAGGTACCCACCTCCCCCAACAGAGTTAATTTCCTCACTTTTTTCTAGATATTGATTGATAATAATCGGGTCTGCTGGATCTCCTCTTTCCAACACCGCAACCATGGCTTGATAGATAACCCGATGGGCTCCCATATAGAAATCATCTACCGATACAATATCTGCCACTTGATCCATGACATCATTATCTAATAAAATGGCACCCAATATGGACTGTTCTGCTTCGTTGGACCATGCAGAACGGCGGGTTATAGAGCTTTTATATTTATCTGAAACCTTAGAAATAGGTGGAGAAGCCTGTACCTCCCCATAATCTGGGTAGTCATCAAGATCAGGATACTCTTCCATCTCGGGTTGTTCCAGATCTGGTGGTTCCTGTATTGGTGGTTCCTGGTCATCGGTTGGAATATCGTTCATGCTGTATTAAAACCTCATGGAATTTTTATCACAAGGGCTAACCGAAATTTCGTGTAATATATTTGGTTGAATCTAGGTTGAAATTACAATACGGTTTTTCGCCAAGGGTAATAGGCAAAATGACAGCCAGAAAAAAATCGTCTGATAAACCGAAACTCCATGATGGGCATCGAAAACGTCTGCGCCAACGTTTTTTTCGTGAGGGTTTGGAACAGTTTGAAGATCATCAAGTCTTGGAATTGTTGCTTTTTCATGCCGTTCCCCGTCGCGATACCAACGAGATCGCCCATCTACTCCTTAAACGCTTCGGTTCACTATCAGCAGTATTGGAGGCTGACCCTAAAGATTTAGCTACCATTCCCGGTATGGGAGAGTCTGCGGTGGCTTTTGTTTCCCTTATTCCTCCCTTAACACGTCGTTATCTAACCGATAGTGTCAGCCGTCATAAGCCAACCCTGGATGACTCAAGAAAAACCAACGCCTACTTAACTCCACTAATGGCAGGACGCACCGAAGAGGTTTTTTATGTTCTCTGCCTTAACAGCAGTTGCCAGCTACTTTTCCCTGCTTTAATAAGCAAGGGAACCGTAAACGAAGCCAACATTCACCCCAGACATGTGGTAGAAGCTGCACTACGCCATAAAGCAGCATCAGTAATTTTCGCCCACAACCATCCATCAGGTCAACTCAAGGCATCAAGAGCCGATATAAATATTACCCGAGTATTGGTTCAAGCCTTGATACCCATTGGTATTAAAGTGCTGGACCATGTGATAGTTGCTGGCAGACAAAATTTGAGTATGGCTGCTGAAGGGCTGTTGTAAACAACTGCCAAGATTTTTGCAGAGAGTATATTTACTTGTAAGAGTGATGAATAATAAGCACTTATGTTCAAACTACAGTATATCTGCTATTGAGATAAATTTGTATGATCATGGCACATTACACCCGAAGATACAGTTCTTACAAAACCATTATATTCTATATTGTACAACGGAGCGCATAATTATGAAAGCCTACAGTCGCAACAGCCCTAGTCCTCTATATGTGGAGCTGTTGGAAAATTACTGCATCATGCATAATGAAGGACAACCAAAACAAAATGTCCCAGCTGACAAGACTTTTGAAGGAAGAAGTCTGCCACTACAGGCTGAAAGTATATTTCATACTATTACTGAAAAGAGTGCAAATACTATTTTGGATTATGGTTCAGGTAAAGGGCTTCAATATGGGCCTTTGAAAGTTACAACTTCTGATGGTAAAAGCAGTTTTCCAGATATAAAAAGTTATTGGGGTGTGCAATCAATCACCTGTTACGATCCTGGATATGAACCATTTAGTACTTTACCTGAAGGACGGTTCGATGGAGTTATTTGTACTGATGTTATGGAGCACCTTCCTCTAGAAGATGTTCCATGGGTTATCAATGAAATTTTTTCTTTCGCTCGTAAATTTGTATTCTTAAGTATTAGTTGTTTTCCATCCAAAAAGTTTCTGCCCAATGATGAAAATGCCCATTGCACTGTTAAACCAATCGAATGGTGGTTAGAATTGTTGAATTGTGAATTGAAAAAGTGGCCAACTTTAAGTTACACAGTTGTATTTATTAGTCTTGAGATAGATCCTGACACTAAAGAAAAAAAGTATAAATTAAGCAAGTATATGAGTTAAAAACCCAAGCTCCTAAATACTGCAAACAGCTCATCACCCTCATCAACAAGATTTACAGAACATTTATGCACATAATTAGGTGTCCTGAAAAATACTATCCAGAACACCTTGTATTTAAGTAAAATCAGGCTGTAGGTCTGGTGGATTTGCTTCAATTATCGCCATCATATGATTGATACTATCTTCCATTGAACAGCCTTCGGTTATGGCTTGAGTCAAGAATGCTTTAATTGGTTCAATTAGCTTGATTGACAGGTCAATTTTTGGATTGCTGCCAGCAGCATAGGCTCCAATGTTAATCATATCCTCGGCTTTTTTATAAACCGCTAAATTCTCTCTTATTTTTCCTGCAAATATTTTATGCTCTTGGGTGGCTAAATCTTCCATCAAACGGGAGAGGGACTGTAAAACATCAATAGCTGGATAATGGTTTGCCACCGCCAAATCACGGGAGAGAACAAAGTGACCATCTAAAATACCCCTTACCGCGTCAACAATAGGATCTTGCAGATCGTCACCCTCCATCAAAACCGTATATAGGGCAGTAATACTGCCATCTCCTTGGTCTCGTCCTGCACGCTCTAGAAGTTTTGGTAGAATCATAAATGTAGAAGGTGGATAACCCTTAGATGTTGGTGGCTCACCACGAGCAAGGCCAACTTCACGTTGGGCCATGGCAAAACGGGTAACAGAGTCCATTAATAACAGAACATGTTTCTCTTTTGAGCGGAAATATTCCGCAATAGCCGTTGCCATAAAAGCGGCTCTCAGGCGCATAAGAGGGGGTTGGTCTGAGGTGGCTACAACCACAATAGAACGGGCTAAACCTTCGGGTCCAAGATCTTTTTCTAAAAATTCCACAACCTCACGACCACGCTCACCAACCATGGCAATGACGTTAATATCTGCATCGGTATAGCGGGCCATCATACCCATTAAGGTACTTTTACCAACACCAGATCCAGCAAACACACCCACACGCTGACCACGACCAACTGTTAACAGTGAGTTGATGGAACGCACACCAATATCCAACTTTTGGTCAATTCTGCGCCGTAACATTGGGTTGATAGGATCGGCATAAAGAGGGGTTGATTCCGCAGTTCTAATAATTGGACCGTTATCTAAAGGCTCTCCCATTGGTCCTAAAATCCGCCCCAATAGTTCATCACCCACGTCAACCATCTCAGAGCGACCCTTTGAGACAATCAAACTGCCAGGATGAATACCCTTGATAGTACCCAAAGGCATTAACAATAGAACATCTTGACGAAAACCAACCACCTCAGCCTTAATTGGTTTGCTGCCATCATCCGGGTATACTTCACACAGATCGCCAATAGATACTGAAGGGCCAGACCCCTCAATCATCAAACCTACTACCTGTGTTACTGTACCAGTTCTATTAAGACCCATATGTTGATGGGCTACCTGATTATACTGGTTCCAAGGAATATCAATAGATAACATTATTCTGTCTGGTCTTCATCATTAGGTGTTGATGGTTCTTCTTTTTCTAAAAAGGTGTCAGACGCGTCACTATCTTCCCCATCTTCAGCCAGAGCTGACCACTCATCATCATCGTGGGGTGGGGGTGTTAGTTCACTGCTATCAATAATATCTGGTTCTTGCTCAATAATTTCGGTGTCACTATCAAGGGAACCATTCCCAGCAGCATCTGCTAACGCTTCATCACTATGGGAATCAGAACTACTATCTAACAGGTCATCAAAACCACTGTCAGTTTCTTCATGGCTTTGGGAATCAGAGCCACTGTCTAACAGGTCATCAAAATCGTTGTCTGTGTCATCTTGGCTTTGGGAATCAGAGCTACTATCTAACAGGTCATCAAAACCACTGTCAGTTTCTTCATGGCTTTGGGAATCAGAGCTACTATCTAACAGGTCATCAAAACCGTTGTCTGTTTCATCTTGGCTTTGGGCTTCAGAGCTACTGTCTAACAGATCATCAAAACCGTTGTCTGTTTCATCTTGGCTTTGGGCTTCAGAGCTACTATCCAACAGGTCATCAAAACCGTTGTCTGTTTCATCTTGGCTTTGGGCTTCACCACTGCTATCAAGCAGATCATCAAAAACATCGTCTGTTTTTGATTCTAACTGATCATCAAGGCTATCTGGTTGAGCAACACTATCTAAAAAGTCATCTAACGTAGAATCTTCATCTGCTAGGGACTCATCTAAAGGAGGTTCATTATCATCTTCTAAACCATCTTTTTCGTCAGCAGCTTGCTCAACTGCTTCACCCTCAACTTGATCTTCTACAAGTGGTGTTAATTCAGCATTTTTTTCATTTTCTGCTTTCAGACGTGCTGCATCAGCTATGTCACTAATACCACTCTGATCTAACCGTTCTTGTAACTGTTGCCTTAAAGCTGTCTCTACCTCCCGCAGACGAGCCTCAAGATTATCTTCCATACCGCCAAAGTCACTCTCCATAACCACAGAGCCAGAAGCGACTGAGAGATCACCAACAATTTCAAGCTTTTCAAACTGCTCGATACGTTCTAATATTTTTGCATTTGCTGGTGATACTCTAATAACAATACCTTTGCGGCCAACTGAATGTTCTAAAATTCGTCTAACCCGATCGGCAATTCCCTCTGGGTTGATGGTCAACTCATGGGCCAGCAACTCTCGGTTAAAGGAGAGTAGGGACTCAACCAAAAAATTTTCTGAAGCCATTAAAACCCGGTGGGGGAGGTTGTCCAACTCTCTTAAAACACCCTCTAATTGGGGAATAAGACGGTGGATCTCCTGTTCCATTTTTTCTTGGCCTATCTCAATGCCAGTTTTTTCACCTTCTTCAAAAGCTTTTTGGTAAACCTCACGCTCTAGCTGCTCTAAACGACGTTTGTTAATTTCTTCAACATCAATTTGAGGTACTTCTACTACTTTCTCTTTTTTAAAAATGGAAAGGGAACCATCGGGCATAAAGCGAACAAATTGGTCACCCTCACCACTCTCTTCCTGCTGTTGCTTGGTAAGAATCCTTGTAAACCCAGGAGTATCAGGGTTCTCCTTAAGGCTCGAACCTTTGATAAGTTCCATTCCAGAAGCTGCAACCATTGTGAAATCTCCTTTTCTACAAGACTACGTCGTCTGAGCCTTTGCCCATGATAACAATGGAACCTTCTGCTTCCAGACGACGAGCGGCTTTGAGGATAATCTGCTGTGCTGCTTCCACATCGGCTACCTTCACTGGACCCATCATCTCTAAATCTTCACGTAACATTTCTGCGGCACGCTCAGACATATTCTGGAAGAACTTCTCTTTAAGACGTTCGTCGGCACCTTTAAGTGCAGCCAGAAGCTCGTCGTTGTTAACCTCACGCAGCAAGGTTTGAAAGCTCTTATCATCCATAAGCAGGAGATCCTCAAAGAGGAACATCTCTTTTCTAACTTTTTCAGCCAACGGATTGTCTTCTTCATCCAAGAAGGAGAGTAGATTATCGGAAACTTCACGGCTCATCATATTGAGAAGTTCAGCAACCTTGATAACACCACCACCACCCTCTTGAGCAAAGGTGCCACTGGTTGCGCCCAAAGCATCGAGTTCAGTCAACAGAGACTCTTCAATATCTTCCATAGCTCCTGGTGGCAAGCTACCAAGTTTAGCCATGCGGTAGATAACCTCTTGTTGAATATCTTGTGACAAGAAATCAATAACAAAAGATGCCTGTTCAAGTTGTAGCTGAGAGAGGATCATAGCTACACTCTGTGGATGCTCATTGGTAACAAAAGTTGCCACCAAAGATGGCTCCATGGCGTTAAGAATCTCCCATGGGGTGTTTTTAGGTCCAGTTTGCAGCTCTTTTAAAAGATGACGGCCTTTCTCTTTACCCAAAGCCCGCAT
>JADFYX010000121.1 GCA_015232795.1 Magnetococcales bacterium | reverse complement strand
GATAAAAATGGTGCCGACCTACTTTTCCAAATCTTTAGCAACCGCTATGAACGAGGCTCAATGATCATATCCACCAACCGAGCTTTTAAAGATTGGGCGGAAATCTTCAACAACGACTCAACACTCACATCAGCAATACTAGACAGACTGCTGCATCACGCTGAACCTGTTGTTATCGAAGGAAAAAGCTTCCGCATGAAGGAGAAGATAGAAGAGTGAAGACAAGGGCACATTTTCAAACCGGCATTTTTCCTACAATTTCAGCCCGGTGTCCGCAATACTTGTACAAGGTCCAATAGAGAACAGGTTAGCAGCTAGAGCAGTTATACATATGATGGACAAACCAAGAAAAGAGGTAAGGCGTGTTATTCGTCTCCATCGTCTCTCAGCTGGTGAAGTAAGTAAGGTATTATTAGAAGTTGTAGAAGCTGCAACAGTTCACCCAGTAGGAGGAAAAGAGATATTAATAAAAGGGCCAGCTGATGAGGTAACATATTTACATAATATAGCAAGAGATTTAGATGGTGGTTTAGAGCAAGTACGAGTAGAGGCTGTAGTCGCTGTTATAACTGATGAAGCATTGAAAAACCTGGGGTTAAAACTCTCTACAAAAAGTTCAATGAATCATGCTTTAGGCTTAAGAAATATTACTGCTCAGGGTTCAATGGTTGCTTCTCCAAATTTGCTACTAGAACTTGCATCCGGTTCTTTTCTATTGGATGTGTCAGCAAGTGATGAGAAGTCTCAAGGCAGGGTTCTTTCCTCACCATCTTTAACAGTTTTAGAAGGTAGCAAAGCTAAAATATTAGTAGGTCAAAATATACCATTGATATCTAGGCGAGAAACTAAAACTAGTGATAATGATGAAAATACAGAAGGTGTTGAGGTTCAACGTGTAGATGTCGGCTTGAGTTTAGAAATATTGCCAAATGTAGAGGGTGATTTTGTCCGTTTAACAATTGTTCAAGAAGTATCAAGCGTTGCACCAGAAGATGTGGGAGCAGTTGACGTAACCACCAATGTTAGAAGAATAGAAACATCTGTATTAGTTCCCACTGGTGAAACAATCTACCTAGGTGGCGTTAAAGAGGAAGAAACGGGCGAAACTGTTTGGAAGGTTCCTATATTTGGTTATCTTCCAATAATAGGTGAGCTATTCACTAGTAGGTCAGAATTAGCAAAATCATCTAACTTAGTAATTAGCCTAAAACCAACAATATTATCTAGAGGGGAAAATTAACATGAAAATACATCAAGCGTTTAGGATTGTAAGGTGGGCGAATCGTTTATCTCGCTATTTAAACAAAAAACAAAAGAAACTAAAACCAGAAGAGATTAAGAAACAAGAAGCTCAAGATGTTAGGGATTTCTTGGTTGCTACCGGGAGGATGAGAAAAGTAAATAAAAAGGGATCTGGTATACGTTATGAGGCGGATCTGCTCCAGCCTCCTCTATCTGAAGCGTAAAAAATGAAAAATAAATGTTATTGGTTGTAGAAATTTATAAAATACACTAGGGCAAATTGATAAAATACGCCAGGGCAAATTGATAAAATTCGCCAGGTCAAATTGATAAAATACGCCAGGGCAAATTGATAATTTTATCCTGGTTCATTTTTAATAATAGTGATGGTACAACATCACAGCAAACCATAAAAACAGTGATATTTGCTCCGGCGCCGGGTGGATCTGCTCCGGCCTCCTCTCACAGAAGCGTAAAAAATAGGGAAAACACCAAAATTTGGATGATATACCAACATTCACAAAATGGTAGAAATTAACTATGGATGATAAACAAGTATTAAACACAAAAGAAGCTGCTGACTATGTTGGATGTACCTCAGTTGAACAGTTCAGAAGAGAGGTAGATAAGGGTATATGGCCTGATCCAATAGTACGTAGTAGGCCGTTTAGATGGTCAAAACCAGCACTAGATTATTGTTTACAACCTGATTCAAGCCAGATAAAAGTGGACCAGGGGGAAATATTGTTAGATAGAGTACTGGGGCTTGCTACATGAAATACCTTGTTGAACGTAAAGGGTTGTATTACTTCCAAGCTTCACCAGCAATGCGTAAGCATGGGTTTAGTACTGAATCATTTGGTAACAACAAGGAAAAAGCCATAGAGAGAATTACAGAGCTAACCCAGCAATGGGATAGTATCAGGTCTTCAAAAAATTCAATAAAAAAACCACAAGCCGGAAATTTCAACCACCTTGCTGATGCCTTCCAAAAAGATCCTGATTGGTACGGGAAAAAATCACCAAGAACAAGAGAGGAATATGATTATTCTTTCAAAATTATCTGTGAATATTTTGGAGTAGCTCCGGTAAGATCTTTTCAGCGTAGACATGGTAGAGCATTTTATAATGAGCTTCGGAAAAGTGGAGCATCGGCCCACAAATCTAAAAGGGTTATGAAGTGTTTTCGTCGTCTAATGAAATATGCTGTTGAAATTGGTGTTAGGAATGATAACCCAGTAACAGAGATGTCTTTAGAGTCTCCCAAAGGTAGAGACCAAGTATGGACAGCAAAAGAGGTCAAAGCCTTAATAGGGGTTGCACAAACAGGAGGTAAGGCAGCAAGTGGTAATATCATACCTTCACGGCCTTCAATCGCCTTGGCCGTGTCCATTGCTTATGACTCATCATTACCACAGCAAGACATACTAGCTTTAACCTGGGACCAGTTCGACGGGGAGGGTTTGAACGTCAACCAGAAGAAAAAGCGAGGAGGGCGTATGGTTTGGGTTCCTCTTTCTAAAAGAACTTTGGCCATGATTGCAAAAACAGAAAAAAGCTCTACTTACATCATCGTATCAGAGACCGACGGTAAGCCATATATTGACCAGAACTCAGAAACTAATCGGGTAAGGTGTCGCTCTTTCTCTCGCATCTTCCGCAAATTCCGGGAGAGAGTAGGGATTGAACGGCAAATCACGTTCCAGGATCTGCGACGCACTGCATTAACTGAGTTTGGCAATAAAGGAGCAACAACAGCAGAAATAGTTTCTATGTCTGGTCACTCTATGAATAGCAGGGTCTTAGATGTTTATGTAAAACCAGATAAAATAGCGGGTAAAAATGCAGCTAAAAAGAGGGGATTCAAAAAAACGTCGTAAAACCGTCGTACGTCGTAAAACATGTATCGTAAGTCATTGAAAAAATGGCGTCCCCAGGGGGAGTCGAACCCCCGTTACCGGCGTGAGAGGCCAGCGTCCTAGGCCACTAGACGATGGGGACTTCTCAAAGTTGAGAGGTGTTGTTTCTACATTTAAACAGGCTGTAAAGCAAGTAATAAAAATGCATACAGCCTGTTTTTGTCTATTATATCTGTTTGATGGCAAAAACAGAGGGGCGACGGCGTTTTCCAGCTTTTTCTAGCTCGGCTAGATATTCCTTCCAATACACCTCTTGATGGGAGCCTAAATCGTAGAGAGTTTCCCAGGAATATAGTCCTGTGTCGTGATCGTCGCTGAACTCTATTTTTATGGCATAACGACCAGTTGGAGTTATGGATTTTATGGTTACGTTTTGCTGTCCATCAATTAATTTAGCTTCGGCTGGAGTGTGACCGCTACAACCAGCACAGGGACACATTACTCTTAGATACTCCATGGTGTAATCAAACACCTCTCCTGTATCCCAGCTAATTCTAAGCAATTTTTCTGCTGTAACTTGGCGGATTTCGGTCGGTATCTGTTTGCTTCCGTAGGACATTTTTTGCTCCCTGCTATTTTGAATAAATAATTAAGATCAACTGGCTTCAGTTGGATCATCATTTAATATGGTTTCCCCTAAAGCCTCAAGGCGACTCCGGGCTGTTGTATACTCTGCATCATCTAGATTGCTTTTGGCTGGTTGTCTGAATGGACTTAGAATTGTGCTTATTCGTTCCATTGAATCGCTGCGTTCCTGACTGTCCATATCTTCAACTGCTCGAGTTGCACCTTGCAATGCTGCTTGGTTATCTTCAAGGTTGCCCGTGCAGCATAACACCAAGTCACACCCCGCTAGAAGGGAGTTATATACTCTATCTGCTAAATCTCCCTGTAAAGCCCCCATCTCAACGGCATCGGAGACGATTAAACCGTTATAACCCCACTGTTTTCTTAAAAGCTCTTTTAAAGTTGCAGATGACCATGTGGCAGGGTTGATCGGGTCTATACCCTGTGCAATTAAATGTGCTGTCATTAAAGCTGGAAGTTTGTTGGCTAAATTTTTAAATGGCAGCAACTCATGGCTAGCCAACTCTGCAAAACTTTTTTTAATGGTTGGTAGATGTTTATGGGAGTCAACCTGGGCTGCACCATGACCAGGAAAGTGTTTGCCTACCGCCATCACCCCGGTTGTTGCAAGACCGTCCATCCACGCCTGGGCAACTTGGATTACCTCTTGAGGTGTAGTGCCAAAGGCTCTGTTGCCAATAACCGGGTCGGCTTTTTGTTGGCGGATATCAAGTACTGGAGCGCAATTTACCCCAATGCCGATGGAGGCCAACTCCCGACCACAGACCAAACCCCCAAGTCGTGCCATCTCAAGCCCAGTTTTTTGGTTTTCTCTAAATAGTTGTGCAAACCTATAGGGGCTGGGAAATCTGGTAAAAGGAGAGCGTATGCGTTGTACCCGTCCACCTTCTTGATCAATCCAGATGCTGGGAGGAGGGGGGTTGGTTTGGCTAATGCTCTTAATTAAAGCGGTGATTTGCTCAATAGTTTCAATGTTGCGACTAAATAGAATAACTCCCACAGGTTTGTTTGTTTTAAGCCATTTTTGTTCGGCGGGAGTTAAAAATGTGCCCCTAACTCCTAAAACAAGGTGGTGCGCTGGATGTTTTTGTGTTTTCATCTCTTGGCCTTACAAACATCTGTTATCGGTTAAATAATATGGCTATATCCCACAAAATTTCTTCCCCAATATTTTGGTATTTTGCTTTAATTGCCTATTGCGCTTTTATATTTTATCTCTCATCCCAAACATTGCATATACCTGGGCCAGAGTTTTTATATCAAGATAAAGTTTTTCATGCTACAGCTTATGGTCTGTTGGCGTTTTTGGCTTTACGAGTCGCTTCCAGCTTTGCAGAAATTCCCAACTCTTATCTCTGGGCTTGGCTTTATGGCCTGGCTTATGGAGCTAGTGACGAATGGCACCAATCTTTTGTGCCTGGTCGTTATGCCGATATTTGGGACTGGGTTGCTGATGTATTTGGGGCAACAGTTGTGCTTGTTACTATTTACATACTCCGTCGTCGTAAAGCTATTTTAGCCGAAAATCTTTGCCAATAACCCCTTAAAGCTCTAATCACCCTTCAGCAACACTACCTCCACTCGATTGTCATGAAAAGCTGGTCCACCATTGGGAGCTACCCTATTATCATGGCTTAAAGCATTTAGGGAGACACCTTCAGCAAACTCATCTCCAGAATAGTTTATCTCGCAAAGGGATAAGCCAGGGCGTACTGCTGTAGTTACCTTAGCCGTTAAAGTTAAGCGGGCTAGATCATTAAACACTTGGATTTTATCACCATTGTTAATGTTCCGACTTTTGGCATCAACTGGATTTAGCAGTAATTGTGGCCCACCACGCTGTTTTTTAATCTTATCTGAACTGCAAAATGTGGTGTTTAAAACCTCATTTGCCGGGGGCAGCATAAAATCAAGAGGATAACGGCTGTTTTCAATAATATTGTCCCGTCTATTTACCCCCCAATGGTCGGGAACTGGTGGCATGTCTGGGTCTGGCCAGCGGGGGTAGAAATGAAATTTACCATCTTTTTTGGGAAAACCGTTTATAAAATGGCTCTCTTCCCAAGATGAGGCGCACTCTAGCCACTGTTCATTTGTCCATTGCTGGATGGGAGGATATTTTGATGCAGACACAACCCGTGTTACCATTTCAGAAGAGGTGCAGTTAAAGGGTTCATCACTATAACCTAAACGTATTGCCAAATCGTTAACCAGATCATGGTTACAACGCGCTTCTCCTTTTGGGGGCAGAAGTTGCTTGGCATATTGCAGGGTGGTTTGACCGTATGATCTATAAATATCTTCATGTTCTAAAAAGGTGGTGGCTGGTAGTATAATATCAGCATAACGGGCTGTGTCCGTCATCACCTGCTCATGGACAACTGTGAACAGATCTTCTCTTCGTAATCCTTTGTGAACCTTGTTCAATTGCGGGCAGCTACCAGCCGGGTTGGCATTAAATATCATTAAAACTGCAATTGCTGGCTCAAGACTAGGATCAATTAGAGCCTGCCCCAAAAGGCTGGTATCAATTTTTCTGCCTGGTGTCTTACGCCAGCCGTTTTGTAAAACAGGCTCTTTGTTTACATGAAAAACATCTCCCGTGGCAAACAGAGCACCACCACCGCGCTTTTGCCATGCCCCGGTAATTGCAGGCAGGCAGGAGACAGCATGAATATTAACAGCACCGTTGTTCTGGCGACTCATACCTATGCCAACTCTAATAAATGGGGCTTGGGCCTCCCCATAGTTGCGGGCAAAATTTACTATTTCATCTACTGAAAGTCCGGTAATAGGTGCTGCCCATTCTGGAGTTTTTTCCTCTAGGTGTGCCAAAAGATCCCCATCAAAATCTGTCATTTTTTGCAGATAATCCCAATCGGCAAAATCTTCTTTCAGCAGAACATGCATCATGGCACAAGCCAAGGCACCATCAGTGCCGGGTAGGGGGGCAATATGTTGGTCCGCTATTTTTGCTGTTTTGTTGCGGTAAGGATCAACGACAATTAATTTAGCCCCTTTTTTTCGCGCTTTTTTTACATGGTGCATGAGGGTGATATGGGTGGTTACAGCGTTAATTCCCCAGAGAACCACCAGATCACTTTCACTTATCTCCGTAGGGTTGGGACCAATGGCAAGGCCAACTCCCGCCTGCCAGCCAGAAAACCCGATGGAGTAACAAATGGTTTCGTGTAGCTGAGAAAACCCGGCTCTGTTGCTCAATCGTTCAACAGCCTGTTTTTGGATAACCCCCATGGTTCCCCCGGAACAGTATGGCAATATTGATTCTGTACCATGTTTTTTTATTGCGGATTGTATGCCATCAACCACCCTTTCCATTGCGCTGTCCCAACTTATCTCTCTATACTCACCACTTCCTTTGGCTCCAACTCTTAAGAGAGGTTTAGTAATTCGCTTGCCGTTTTGAATATCTGCATAATGGGCGACTTTTCCGCAGATAACCCCTTGGGTAAAAG
>JADFYX010000120.1 GCA_015232795.1 Magnetococcales bacterium | reverse complement strand
GGTTCTTGCTCGCAAAAATTCCGCCCGGACATAATCTGAAAGGCCCATCCAACCAAACCCAGAGAGCAATAAAAGCAGAAGCAGTATACTGGGGTTAAAAAGGCTGGCAAAAATAATAAGCAGGTACAACTCTGGCATACTGCCCCATATCTCGATAAACCGTTGAAAAAAGAGGTCCGTCTTGCCACCGAAATATCCTTGCACAGCTCCTGCAATAATACCAATAACCACCCCAACAATTGTCAATGTAATAGCAAACAGAACAGAGAGGCGAAAACCATAAATCAAACGGGCTAAAACATCTCTTGCCCTATCATCTGTACCAAAATAATTTACACCATCTGGTGGGGATGGGGCCGGATGGGTCAACTCTGTGTTTATGGAGTCATAGCTGTGGGGGTTTAGAGGAAAAAGCATCCAGTTACCGTTTGACCTTAAAATATCCACTAAATATGGATCTTTATAATCGGCCTCAGTTTCAAAATCCCCCCCAAATGTGGTTTCGGGATAACTCACCAACAAGGGGTAATATATAGAGCCATTGTAGGATACTAATATGGGTTTATCGTTAGATATCAGCTCTGCCCCTAAAGAGAGCAGAAATAAACTTGAAAAAATCCATAGGGATATAATCCCTCGGCGATGAGAACAAAATCGTCGCCAACGTCCCTTGGCAATAGGAGAAAACTGCAACATTATCGTATTTAAAATTCCCCAATGGGATTAAGGATATAAAGAATTTATTTACTACACCACAATACCAGAGTAAACGGATAAATTAAAGAGATGCTAGTTTCTCCTTGCGGGAAAACCCCTAAAACTAATAAAAAAGCTTGGTCCCCTTATTGCATGATTTAATATTATATGTAAAAAAAGAGTATCTGGGATAACCTGGATATAAGGAGAATAGCTATGGTCCGGGGAAAAAAAAATTTGCCAAAAAAAAATCCGGAACAAAAAACTGCCAAAAAAATTGGCAAAAATAGTAACCGTCACATAGTTATTCCCAGTGAGTTAAAGAAGAACTCCCCTCCAGTTACTCTCTCTTTGGACACTATTTTGACAAAAAGTGATATTGATCGTCTTTTACGAATCCTCTCCTCACCAGATAAAGAGAGTGATGATTGATTATTTTAGCCACTATTCAAACCATTGGAAAACCTTCGTGTTACAAATAGTTATATCAGCAATAATGCCCATTTATTATTTTAGCCCAACCCCAATAATTTTAAGGGTTTGGGTGAATATTAGATCCGTTTTTGGGAAAAAAAATCGCAAAACAACAATCAGAGGAAAAAAATTATTCAAACCTCACTCCTATTCAGAATTGTGCGAACAGATCTAGTTTAACAAACTTTAAGTTGATGACAAATCAATTTTGAAGTTTTTCAAATAGTTGAAACCATATACTTAAATTAAATATTGATCAAACCATTGCCAGACAAGACAATTCCAATTAAATTGTTTTTATGTAAAAATGTATGGGTATTTATATTACTTGTTAGTTAATAATTATAACAAAATTGTGATACTTCTGCTATATGCAGATGTGGAAAAAATATCCTCTTCAATAACTACAATTTTTGGCTCTTAGATCACTATGAGCGGCATACTATTTGAATGTATAAATCTAGCTGTCATTTGTGGCGCGTTTATATTTATACTCTACTCCAGTACCCATATGGGGGTAAATCAGCGTAGAGGATGGTATTTTGTCATAAGTGGTTTTATCTTTCTCATACTTGGACACACCATAGATATACTTGATGAATTTCAACAATTTCAAAATTTAGGCTTTTTTAAAAAGGCTTTCGGCATAATGCCAGGTTATATTCTATTAACCATCGGCTTTTACCGTTGGTTTCCGGAAATAGTCAGGCTTAAAAAAACTGAAGAAAAACTGCGTAAGGTAAATGATGCTCTGGCACATCGCATGGAAGAGCGCAGACAGGCTATGGTGGAGTTGGCAAAAGCCCGTGATCAAGCCGAACAAGCCAACCAATCCAAAGATGCTTTTCTCGCCACAATAAGCCACGAAATTCGCACCCCAATGAATATCGTTCTGGGAATGCTGGAACTGCTCAAAGATGCTAAACTAAGCCAAAAATACCGTGAATATTTGCACCTATCCTCAACCGCTGGCAAACGGCTACTTTTTTTAATCAACGATCTTCTGGATTTTGCCCAGATAGATCAGGGTAAGTTTACTCTTGAGCATCGGGATTTTGATTTAAGAAAACTGATGGATGATGTAACAATGATCCTATCACCTCTTGCCAGTGCTAAAGGGGTTGAGTTGACAGCCCACATATCAAGCCATCTACCCACCGCCTTTCGTGGCGATCAAAATCGCCTCGGGCAGATATTTACCAACCTTATCGCCAATGCCATTAAATTTACCCCTGCGGGTGGCAGTGTCGACCTCCACGGCGGACCTATTGCCCAGCATGGTAATAAAACAGAGTTTATGTTTGAAATCCGCGATACTGGGATAGGTATTCCTGAAGAAAAAAGAGATGAGATTTTTAGTCGCTTTACCCAAATCGATAACTCCATCTCCCGCAGCCACGAAGGCACAGGACTTGGACTAGCCATCTCCAAACATCTGGTTAATATGATGGAAGGAGAGATAGGTATAGATACCAATCTACAATCTAAATCCGGCAGCACTTTTTATTTTACTATTATCCTGGAAAAACAACTAGAAACAACAATAGATAACAATGATCTGCCTTTAGAAGGCTACTCAATCCTTCTGCATGATTGTGATGGGTTGCAACTTACCATGCTTACCGATCATTTAGAGATGTGGGGGGCAAAAATAGAGACAAAACAGAATCTAAACAGCTCTCCTGACAAATATGATCTTGTCATAATCAACCATAAACCAGACAGTAAAGAGGGTTTTGTTCCTCTACAATTGTTGTCCACAAACAGTCAACTGGTAATCTTGACAGACTTAATGGACCAAGCATGGGATCAAGCCGCCACCTGTGCCGGCCCCATTACCTGCCTACAAAAACCGGTTAGTGCAGAGCGGCTATTAAGTGCGATACTCAACCCACAAATAGAAGATCATAACTATAGCCATTCAGCAGCGATAAATCATATCTCACCAGAAGGATCAATACTCATTGTCGATGATCAAGGGACAAACTTGCTCCTAACTAAAGCTCTACTAGAAAAAATTGGTTTTCCCGAAAATGCCATTGATCTTGCAGATTCTGGAAAAAAAGCTTTAGAATTTATTGCAAATAAAAGCTACCAACTTGTTCTTCTCGATCTCAGAATGCCCAACATGGATGGCTTTCAGACCGCTAAGTCCATAGAAGGGGTTAAACTGCAAAAAAATGAAAAAACTCCTATAATAATTGCATTTACTGGAGACATTACAAAAAAAAGCCGCAAAAAATGTACCCAGGCAGGTATGGCTGGGATATTGGCAAAACCAACATCTCTTGCCGATTTACGGGCAATTGTAAAAGAGCATTTTACATTTACTTTAGGAAATATAAAAAACAGGCAAGATTTAGAGGGACATTCCCATGATCTAACTTCTGCTCTTGAGTCAATGGGGTTACCACCAGAAAACCATCGCGAGGTGGCAGAAGTTCTCTCAGAGCAACTACCATCACTAATAAGCAGCCTCAACACCGCAATACTTGCCCAGGAGGAAGAGCAGGCTCGTGCTACGGCTCATGTTCTCAAAGGCTCCATGGCCAATGTGCTCTTTCCCACCTTAAAAGAGCCATCAGTACAGGTACACAAACAGATAAGGAAAAAAGATTGGCAACAGGCCAAAGAGGAGTTGAGAAATTACCGAACCATTCTCAACCCCATCATGCACTCCATTCAACACTATCTTCAGAACAATACAGAGATAAAAGAGGACTCACCTCCTGACTAACCTTTAGAGGTAAAGTTAAATACTCCATCCCAATCATCTGCTGGTGGATTTTCTAGATACTCTTTACAACGCTCTAAATAGGTGAGTGATGGACCATCATCTGCAATCACTTGGAGAGCCTTTTCAAAGTGGGGTATAGCTTCATCATATTTACGGACTTTATATAAATCTGTACCTCTATAATAGTGTTCCAGCATCTCAGCCCTAGCACCAGTTACCATACCTTTTTTATCCATAAGCTGATAGATGGTAATTGGCTCTTTCTTACCGATAACCCGTACTGTATCCAACTCACGTGCTTCAATTTGATCTTTGGCTAGCTGATAGGTGGAGTCAGAGATCATGGTTCCAGAGGTGTAGAATTTATTTGCTCCCTCCAAACGAGCTGCAAGATTGACCGCATCACCCATAATAGTGTAGTCCATCCGTGTGGCAGAACCCATATTACCAACAACCATCAACCCAGAGTTAATACCCATACGCACTGTCATATTGGGACGGTTTTCGGCTTTTAACTTTACCCGCAGATCGATCATATGTTTTTCCATGTCGATAGCTGCATGACAACAACGCACCGCATGGTCTTCTTGGGTAAGGGGCGCACCCCAAAAGGCAATAATGGCATCCCCTTCAAATTTATCTACAGTGCCATCATAGGTGGCAATAATATCGCACATAGCGGTTAAATATTCATTGAGTAGCTGCACCAACTCTTGGGGAGTCAACTTTTCTGAAATAGATGAAAAACCAGCAACATCTGAGAAAAAGGCAGTCATCTCCCGCTGTTCACCACCTAGAGAAAGTTTGCTGGGATCATTAACAAGAATATCCACTACTTTTGGTGAAAGATATTGACCAAATGCACCTTTGATCATGGTCTTCTGCCCCATCTCTACAAGATAATAGCGCATATTGATCATGACAAAGCTCAATATTCCAGCAACAAACATATAGGCCATGGAATAGACCGTGCCTGTCTTCACGTACAAAATAGAGACAAAAGCAATCCATCCTGCAAAAATAACCAAAGCTACAAAAGCCCGTACTGTTGGGTGGGGAATCAACCCTAAAAGGATTAGAGCTATCATAAATACTATGGAGACAATTATCTCCTTTTCTTCAGAAGCCGGCCTTAAGGGAGAGCCTTTGAGTAATGTGTCAATAGCACTGGCAATAATCTCAACTCCGTAGACCATACCAACAGGGGTATCAAACCAGTCATGGGAGACCTCCGAAGTATCACCAATAATCACCAACTTATCTTTAATCCAATAGCGCAACTCCTCAATTTCATCTTCATCCATTTCGGATATATCAATAAACTCCATGGCAGATAGACCAACGCTATCACTAAGAAATTTGGTTCCTTGGGGTAGGGCAGGAAAATCTATATAAAAATTGTAATTTTGATCTAGAGGTACGGATAGTTTATCACCAAATTTAAGGGTATGCCCCTCAAGTGTCGGCTCTACACCATAATACATGGCCAAAGCCTTTACAGCATAAGGCCAATCGTTGACTAAGGTAGCAATTTCCTTATTAACCTGTAGACGAGATAGAGATGTTACGATAGAGCTACTTGAGGTGATATTGGTGTAACCATCCTCAGTAACCGCAGCCAAGGTTTGATTGGCGTGGTTCATCCTATGAAACTCACCATCAACAATATCTGCTTGAGCAACTAAAAGAACCGGGCTTGCCTTTTTAAATGATTTTGCAGTTGGTTCATCCTCCCCATAAGAGCTGGGAAAATCCATCAAAAAGTCAACTGCCACCACCTTGGCACCAAGAAATTTTAAATTCTCAGCAATTTGACCAATATCCGTGCGGCGCAGAGGATAGCTCTTGTACTCCCTGAAAAACTCTTCATCGGTATTGACTAAAACAATTTTATCTTTTGAAAAACGAGTCTTATCAGGATCTCCATAACCAACTCGCAAAATATGCCTGAAAGAGATGGTCTGATCTTCTAAAAATGAGAATATTTCATAATATTCAGCAGGAATGGCCAATAAAAAGAGGATAACCGTCCCCAATATATCCCATCTTTCAACAATCTTATTCATATCTGACCTACTCCCCCGTTTTTAGGATAAAGCATAAAAAGCAGCATTCTAACTGAACTGTAGCAGTTTGCAAACCAGCAAAAAAAAACGCGCCAAAGGCGCGCTTTTTTTATTTGCAATATCAATCAACTGTCAGAATCTAACAGCATATTATATTTAACTGCTTCAGCTTTTTTCAAATCTTTTAGCTTTAAATCATGGTATGCCTTGATCAACATTGGGTACATATCAATATCATCGGCGTTAGCAGCAAAATACTGCCTATACATATCCATAGCTGCAACTGTCATACCCTGTTCTTCTAAATAGTTGGCAACTAAGAAATCATCGCCAGGGGCAGAAGATTTAACCGTTTCTAGACCTTCATGAAATTTTGCCAAGGCAGTACCACTTAGCCAGTTAATTTTAAAGCTTTTTTTAGATTTATAGATAACTTTGCCATTTTTAATCAGGTCCACTGAATATTTGTGCTCACCACCTGATAAGGTAGGTACAGTGAAACGAACCATGTTTTCTGCAACAGGGGCCACTTTGTGGACAACGCCATCAATGTGTACCTGATAGGAGATATCACTACCCATACCTTGCCACACCAAATCTGGATGTGCAGCAGAAAGTGTAATCTCTTTGATTGCACTCAACTTCATTTTTTTCTTTTTGTCTACACTACGACGCACAGTTGTATACCGCTGTGCCTTGGCAAAACGCTTATTCAAGCTTGCTGACAGACCTCCAGCAGCTTGGGTGGGTTTTGAGAGATGTCCAGAGATTAACTCGCCACCATGCTTGGCAATTTTAAACTCAGTGTTAGGGCCAACAGTGCGGCTCATGTTGGTAATCTGGTTGATTAGTTGCGCTGAACCATCAGCACCAGTCTTTACATAATATCCTTCAAACAAAAATTTATTACGCCGAACTTTTTTCCATTTAGTACCGTTTTTACTATATTCGATCTGACCTTTAACCTGTATCAGCATCGCCACTGGAGGTGATTTGGCAAATGCTTCACTGCCTAAACCTATACACAGGATAGATATCAGCATAACAGTGAATCTCAATATATATGACTTCATTTTTACTTCTCCTAATAAAGTGTAAATTTCAGCTCCTGGCAGCACAAAAAAAAGCACAGGATAAAATCTATTACGTTAATGAATCCCGCCCCTATCACAACTAACATTACAAATAAAGTCAACACATTTTTCAATAAACAGCTATTATTTCGTTAAATGTTACAAACAACAAGGTAGAACAGATA
>JADFYX010000011.1 GCA_015232795.1 Magnetococcales bacterium | reverse complement strand
AGATATGGTTGATTAATCTCGCTTTTAGTAACAAGATACCGGAGATATTTTTTATCTTCAAATCTTATTGATCAGTAGAGGGTGGTATGGCAGAAGTAGTTTTGGCCGCAGGGCTTCAAAAAGAGTATCCCGGTCATAAAGCGGTGGCTGGCATTGATTTTGAGATTATGGCAGGTGAGTGTTTTGGTATTTTAGGTCCGAATGGAGCTGGTAAATCCACAACTCTGCGGATGGTAATTGGTTTAACCGATCTCGATGGTGGTCGTCTGGAGCTATTTGACCAACCAATGTATCCTGAACATCCAACCCTGTCCAAAATGATAGGTGTGGTCCCCCAGGAGGATAATTTAGACCCAGATCTTTCTGTTGGGGAGAACTTGTTGGTTTATGGCCGTTATTTTGGCCTGTCGGACAAAGAAGTTCAGGCTAAAATGGACGAATTGTTGGTTTTTGCGCAGTTGGAAGACCGCAAAAATGCCATGGTTCGTGAGTTATCAGGGGGAATGATGCGACGTTTGATGATTGCTCGTTCCTTGGTCGCTTCACCAGATCTGATTGTCTTGGATGAACCTACCACCGGTTTGGACCCTCAGGCTCGACATCTAATTTGGCAAAGATTACGAGCCTTACGAGAGCAAGGTGTGACCTTGCTGTTGACCACTCACTATATGGAGGAGGCAGCACAGTTATGTGATCGTCTTTTGATCTTAAACCGTGGTCAAATTCTTGACCAAGGCTCCCCAACGCAATTAATTGCTCGCCATGTGGAACCAGAGGTGGTTGAGGTACGTGGTAATGGAAATTTAGCCAATATAAAGGAGTTATCCCACCTCCCCGGTCGTATGGAACAGGTTGGGGATACCCTCTTTTTTTATTCCGATGATGCTCATACCATTCTTGGTTTTTTCCGGGATCATCACCACTTGACCTGTCTTATGCGACCCGCAAATTTAGAAGATGTGTTTTTAAAGCTAACCGGGCGGGAGTTGAAGGATTGATAAACAATATTATAAACTTGCTTGGTAAATTTCTGCCAAAAAGAGGTTTTGTACAGGTATGGCGCAGACATTTTCTGGTCTGGAGTAAGAGTGCTGTTACCTCATTAATTGGTACATTGGGGGAGCCTTTTCTCTATCTGTTGGGTATGGGTTATGGATTGGGAAGGTTTGTGGGGCAGATAGAAGAAGTTGACTATCTGGTTTATCTTACTTCAGGAATACTGGCTGCCAGCAGTATGAATACTGCCACTTTTGAGGCTCTCTATGGGGGCTTTACCCGTATGACCCGGCAAAACACCTTTCAAGCTATGTTGGCAACTCCTCTTAGGGTTGTCGATATTGTGGCAGGTGAGGTGGCTTGGGGGGCGACAAAATCTCTCATATCAGGAGTAGCGATATATTTTGTCGGTAATCTTTTAGGCTCCATACCATCTCCCACCGCATTTATTGTTCTGCCTGTGGTTTTTTTATCCGGTGTGGTCTTTACATCCATGGCGTTGGTGGTGGTAGCTTTAGCTCCCAACTATGATTTTTTTCTCTATTATTTTACTCTGGTGACGACTCCCATGTTCTTGTTTTGCGGGGTGTTTTATCCGGTAGATTCTCTTCCGGCAACTGTGCAGTTGGTAGCTAATATGTTGCCCCTTGCCCATGTGGTTGCCATAATTCGTCCCCTGACTATAGGCCTACCCCTGGAAAATCTTCTTTTTCATTTAATTGCCCTGTTTGTCTATGCCACTTTAACTTTTTTTATTGCTGTCCAATTGCTTAAAAAACGGCTAATTGTCTAGAGGTTCCTCCTGGCTTTTTATATGCCGGATAAAAAAAAACCATCTCCAGTCTTTGCCAATTAAGAGTGATTGTATTAATGTAGGCAGGATTTGATTGGTGGGGTCAAAGAATAAATATAATTTTAAAGCGCATCTTAATTCTGTATTGCTACATTAACGAAACTTATAAATAGAAACTTATTAAAAGGGATATATAAAACCATGGCTGATCTATTTTCAGAGGAGTGGATGACCCGTTTTCAAGCAGAGTGGAACAAAGAACCTGAGCTTGCAGATGCTCTGGCCAAGATAAATTTCACTTCAACCATAGCTTATGGTATCGAAGGTGAGGATAACCCTCGCGGTGTATTAGTTGTGGAAGATGGCAAGGCAGTTAAGGGTGCTGTTTATGGAGGAGAGGAGCTTAGTTGGGATTTGCGGGCTTCTGAAGACAATTGGAAAAAATGGATCGCCAAGGGTCTTGGTATGATGGGCTTGGGGATGGCTTATACATCTCGCAAATTAAAGTTTAAAGTTGGTGATTATGGTGCAATGATTAAAGATCCCCGCATGGCAAAACCTTTTATAAAATCCTTCTCCGTAATGGGAAGAGTATAATCTACCACTAAAATTTGAAGGATACAGGATCCATGAGGAATAAGATTTTTTCTCCTGCCCTGCTGGCTTTGATGGTTGGTTGGGTTGTCAGTGGTGGCTACAATGCCTCTGCTGCGGGTGATCATCAGATCATAACCGTAAAATCATCTCCAGTAGGTGCGTCCACTACCTTAGGCGGTACAGTTGTTCCTTTCCGCGAAGTGGCTTTTTCAGCCCAGATGCCGGGACGGATAGAACATATTGCTGGGGTTGAGGGGGACTGGTTCCGCAAGGGGGCCGTGTTGGTTGCTCTTGATACAGAGAACCTGGTAGCCAAGAGACAAGCAGCTAAAGCATCTCTCTCCAAGGCAAAAGCGGCATTCCGCAATGCTCGGGTGCAGTATACAAGACAGGTCTATTCTGGCTCTCAAATGGCTTCAGACAATATGGGTATGGATATGCCACGTCTGTTTGACAGGGTGCTTACAAGGCCAGTTGCCGATATGGCTGGGGTGGATAATCCTGAAATAACCCGTCGTGCGCAGATCTATGCTCAAGGTACGCAAATTGACCAAGCCCGATATGGCATGGTTCAGGCCGAAGCCCAGCTTCGTGAGTTGGACTCATCCATAAGAGATACCCGTTCTATTGCCCCTTTTTCTGGTGTTATAGTTGCCAAACATGTTGAAGTTGGTGATACGGTACAGCCGGGAATGCCTCTGTTAAGTTTTGCTGACACCCGGCATTTGCAGATTAAGGTTGATATTCCTGCCCGTTTAATGCCGGGGGTGAAAAAAGGGATGATTTTATCTGCTAAGCTTGATGTGGGTAAATCACGGGTAGATACCCGTGTTGCGCAAATATTCCCTATGGCTGATCCCCAACGTCACACAGTGACAGTTAAATTGGACTTACCCAAAAGTTCTCCTGGTGGCCCAGGCATGTATGCTGAGGTAATGATTCCTGATATTACCTCACCTGAGAGAAATATCCCTACTATTCCAAAGACATCAGTAATTTGGCGTGGCAGTTTGCCTGCGGTCTCTATCGTGAAAGAAGATGGCAAAGTTGAGCAACGTCTTGTGCGTCTTGGGGGTTTGGTTGGCGAAGATTTGGTTGGTATCCTCTCTGGATTAAGGGTTGGCGAGCGAATTCTTCTCGTTGGTTCCAACGGTTTAACATCCGGTATGGGTGACTCCTCGGCCTCTGAGAGCGGTGACGGTAATAAGGCAGCTACTTATTAAAGACCTCACCGTTTTTCTAGTTTTTTGTTTGGGAAAAACAATATGAGCACATCATCTGAGTTGACGCCACCACCAAAACCGAGCCTGGAACACCCTGACGCGCAAAGTCTGGGTGTTGCCGGGATGATGGCTAAGGCTTTT
Source organism: Magnetococcales bacterium (assembly GCA_015232795.1). Lineage (GTDB taxonomy): Bacteria > Pseudomonadota > Magnetococcia > Magnetococcales > JADFYX01. Next base: position 19,041 of record JADFYX010000011.1, on the reverse strand, counting down.
ATCCACTCTCCACTCTCCCCTCTATTTCTCTTTGCCTGTTTGGCAATGGGGCTTATGGGTTTGATGTTGACACCACGGCAGGAAGACCCCCAGATATCTGTACCAATGGTGGATATTTTTGTCCAATATGGCGGTGCGTCATCCGCGCAGGTTACCTCCTTGGTGACATCTCCCCTAGAGCGGATTATGAGTGAAATACCCGGTGTGAAGCATGTCTATTCTGCTTCCATGCGTGGTCAGGGCATGATCACAGTAGAGTTTGACGTTGGTGAGGATATGGAAGCATCCTTAGTCAAACTATATGATAAAATTCAGTCCAATATGGATCTGATGCCACCTGATGTAAAACCCCCTCTGGTTAAACCAAAATCAGTTGACGATGTGCCTATTGTTACCCTCACCTTGTGGTCTAACGAGGTAGATGACAGTGCTTTGCGGGTGCTCTCTTTAGATGTTTTGCAAAAACTAAATGAGGTTAAAAACAGTAGCCAGGGCTTTATTGTTGGAGGTCGTTCTCAGCAGATTCGTGTGGAGGTATTCCCCGAAAGGCTATCTGGGTTTGGAATAAGCCTGGATCAAATCGCCCAGACTATTAAAACTGCCAACAGTGAGAAAGATATCGGTAGCGTTGAGTCTGAAGACACTGGCTATCGGGTAATTACCGGAACCTATATTCGCAATGCCTATGATCTATCTCAACTGATGGTTGGTACAAGGTTTGGTTCGCCAATTTATGTGCGTGATGTTGCTCAAGTCTTCTCAGGACCGGAAGAGACCAAGCAGATGGTTACCTACACCACTGGTCCTGCTTATACTGGTGATGCAGTTCCAACATCCGCGGCAGCAGCGGTTACAATTGCCGTTGCTAAAAAAATGGGATCCAACGGTGTAACGGTTGCAAATGATATTTTAAGCCGTATTGAAGAGTTAAAGGGAATTTTAATTCCCAATAATGTGAATGTTGCTGTTACCCGTAACTACGGTGAAACTGCAAACGAGAAGGTAAATGAGCTTCTCTTTAAGCTGGTTGTCGCCACCTCTGCGGTTACTCTTTTGGTATGGTATGCACTGGGATTTAAACCCGCAGTCGTGACCTTGGTAGTTATTCCTGTCGTTATTTTGATGACTGTTTTTTCTGCCTGGATACTCGGCCTCACCATCGATAGGGTGAGTCTGTTTGCCCTTATCTTCTCTATTGGTATCTTGGTGGATGATGCAATTGTGGTGGTAGAAAATATCTATCGACGATGGCTACTAGAGGATAACTGTTGCCACCTTATCTCAATTGATGCGGTTCGTGAAGTTGGCAACCCGACAATTTTAGCAACTTTTACCGTTATCGCTGCTTTAATGCCAATGGCTGCTGTAAGAGGCATGATGGGACCATACATGATGCCAATTGCGGTTTTGGGATCAGTTGCAATGCTCTTCTCCCTATTTGCGGCTTTTGTTTTTACCCCTTGGTTAGCCCAGCTTATCAAGCCGAGTATGCGCTCTTTGCACATTCATTCAGAAAATGAGCATAAATCAACAGAAAGATTAGAGAAAATGTATCGTGCAGTTATACCTGCACTCCTAGATAGCAAAATAAAGGGTTATGGTTTTCTTCTAGCCTTGATAGCTGGTTTTGCAGGTTCTTGTTTACTATTTTATACTACCGATGTGACAGTCAAAATTATGCCTCTGGATAATAAACCAGAGTTTAATGTGGTCCTCAATATGACCGAGGGAACCGCACTGCCCAAGACTGCTAATCTTGCCAATCTTTTAACCCAAAAAATCAGGGATGAAGTGCCAGAGGTCACAGCGTTGCAAACCTATGTGGGTACAGCATCGCCGTTTAACTTTAACGGTATGGTGCGCCACTATTATTTGCGGAGAAACTCCTGGGAAGCCGATATTCAAGTTCAGCTTTTGCATAAGAGTAAAAGGGATAGAACCAGCCATGATATAGCTGAAGCTGTCCGCTTACTTTTAACTCCTCTTGCCCACTCAGCCGGAGCTAAAATACAGGTGGTTGAAATGCCTCCTGGCCCTCCAGTTTTACAATCCGTTGTTGCTGAGGTAACAGGACCAACACCGCAGATTCGCCATGCGGTAGCTAATCACATTACCAAGCTGTTTGAAGAGGCCGAGGGTATTGTTGATGTGGATAACTACATGCAACAAGATTTTGAGTTGTGGCGTTTTGAGGTTGATTCAGAAAAAGCTGTACGACGGGGAATATCAGTAGATGCTATTAACCGTAACCTTGGTATGGCTATGGGTGGTGCGAGGCTGGGAGATGTAAAACGGGGTAATGTTCTGGAGCCTACCTATATTGTTCTTCAAGTACCAATGGCTATTCGTTCAAAAATTACCAGCTTGGCTGATCTGCCAATCTCCTCTCCTGCTGGAGGTATAGTACCATTGGGTGAGTTGGGCCATTTTGTAAAAGGTCAGCAAGATCCAATCATCTACCATAAAGATCTGCGTCCTGTGGAGTATATTACGGGTGAAGTAACCGGGCTATTGGATGCTCCGATCTATAGCATGATGGAGGTTGACGAAAAGTTAAAGGACTATACAACTCCTGATGGACATGTAATATCTGGCGAGTTTCTTGGGCCGCCAGATACATATTCCAAAAGTGGCTTTGAGTGGACAGGTGAGTGGACTGTTACCTTTGAGACCTTCCGCGATATGGGAATGGCTTTTGGTGTTGCTCTTATTTTAATCTATATGTTGGTGGTCTGGGAGTTTGGTAACTTTACCCTTCCTGCCATTATAATGGCACCAATTCCCTTGACATTGTTGGGAATTGTTCCTGGCCACATGATTATGGATGCTAAATTTACAGCTACCTCAATGATCGGATTTATCGCCTTGGCTGGTATTATTGTGCGTAACTCAATCCTGCTAGTTGATTTTGCCCAGCAGGAGATCTATAACGGGGTAAATGTGCGTGATGCTGTGATTCTATCCTGTAAGGCTAGAACCCGGCCTATTGTAATTACTGCTCTTGCCTTGGTTGCTGGCTCCAGTGTCATCATGAGTGACTTTATCTTCCGGGGTATGGCGGTCTCATTGCTGTTTGGTGTATTGGTTTCAACTATATTGACCCTGTTGGTTATACCTCTTGGTTGTGTAACATTTGCCAGTGCTTTTAAACATCCAGATAGTTTGGATGATGATGACTTTTCCAAAGAGAGCGGTCCTTCATTCACAACAGCAAGTATTGCCATGGCATCTGCAGCAGCAGCTAAGGCAGAAGCTGTAGCTGTTGTCTCTAGGACAAGTGATAGTGTAACCAAGCCTAAAACCCCGAGGGCAACGGCAAATAGTAAACCAGCAACGGCTAAAGCAACGGTGAGTGAAAAGCCAGCAGCTAAACCAGCAGCTAAACCAGCAGTTAAACCAGAAGCTAAAACTGGCAAGAGTACAACAACCACCAAGGCTTCGGCTGCTGTAGCTAAAAGTCCAGCAGCTAAAAAGCCAGTAGCTAAAACTCCTGCTAAGCCGAATACTGCTGATAAAGCTTCTACTCCACGACGTGGTATTAGAATGAAATCTAAAAAGAGTAGCGAAGGGTAACTCTTTGATGTCGCAGTTCAAAACAATTTTTGGACCATTGGTTTTTGTTTTGACCTTCTCAATTACCAATGGTTGGTCCCAAGATCTACAGGATAAAACCGGGTCAGTTACAATGCCCGGTCTGTCTGGAGAGTCGGTATTTATACCCCTCTCTAATCGTAATCCAGCAACTCTGCAACCCGGTTCTGATTATAGGGGAGCAGATAACTCCGCGTTTCCCTCTGCGGTGCAGAGTTATAATTTACCAGCTACTTCCGGATTTCCTCCGGGAGTAGCTGGAACTCAAGCTCCATCTCCACCAAACAACCGTTTTTGGGCTCCTCCCCCAGAATTCCGTGATGATGATGATAGTGTAAATGAAAGTGGAGAAGGGTGGTCTTCTACTCCCCCATCCAATGTTGGTTGGGGGAGTGTTGGAATAAACACCCCCCCCATGGCCAAAGAAAATGATCCACGTTTTGATTATTCGGAACCAGACTATACCCCAAAGAGTCAGAGTATTTATGAAGACCCTGTAGAGTATAAAAAACATCTCTCTAATGGTTCTGGTGGCTATGAGGCTGACTATTGGCAAGATGATAATAAAAAGCCAGGAGTGGGATCTTCAGTTTGGGGTGGAGAGCCGATAGTCAGACCCAAGACAAAAAAATATGATCCGTTTGATTATAGTGATGATGATGATGAAGATGAGCTGCCCCAGCAAAAACCTTCTAAAAAAAATTTATACAATACTCTGGAGCCTCCACCAAAAGGAACTTACGGTAATCAATGGCGGTAGGTGCTGTTAACAGGTAAACCTTACTGTGGCTTTTTTTGTTTCCTTAGGTGACTAATTATGATGAATATATATGGATTAAGAGTGATTTTTACGAGCTTTTTGTTTTGCTTTATAATCTCGTCTATCGCAATAGCCGATGATGACTCTAAATGGTCATATGATCACTATGAAGCAGCCCAAAGACCAGATGGTTTTGCAAGCACAAGAAAAAATATAAATCCTTGGAGTGGGGAGAGGAGTGGCCCCAAAGCTTTAAATAAGGAAGAGCAGTTTAATTATGGCGATGAGAGTCGTCTAGATCCACCGCCTTCTATTGATGATCTTTACCCTCAACCGGGACAAGAAAAATCAATACGCCCATGGGGCAGGGTTCCCAAGAGCTTTCAAGAGACAGATAGTAACCCCTATTATGAAGGCTATAATGGACAAAAAAGAGTTGAAAGTGATAGATATCTACCAAAGAGTCAGGAGTGGCCTGATAGTAATGGAATAAATAGGGAAAGCTATGACTCTGGAAGAAGAGGTGGTCAATATATTCCGCAAAATAGATATATTGAACGTGGATATAGTCCCAGGTTGCAACCCTATGGTGAGCCACCACTAAGATATGGTGACAGTTATAGATCTCCTTATGGGCCTCTGTCTAACGATGCAGAGTTGGGTTATGACAGTTGGCAGCGGTCTAACCCTTGGGGTAGGGATCGTGGTCTTTACAGAAACAATAATTTAATACCTCGGTATTAGCCTTTTTACTTCTTGGGGGAGTTGCCCCAAACTCCCTCAGGGGGAGATGGTTTTCCCCTGACCCTCGTTATAGTTTGGGAGTCTCAATAGTTCCATGGGACAATTTCTGATTTTTTTTTTATTAATCGTTGCTATCTTTTCTCCTAGCGCACTTTTTGCTGAGGAGCGAATGCCCATAGTTGAGTTTTCAGCCGATGTTATAAGAACTATTCCGGGTAAGTCGAACAAAGTTTCCCGTGGTCGTATGTTTGTAAGCCGTTATGGAATCAGGACTGAGGGCACAAAAAATTCTCAGCCAGTTGTGTTTATTTTCCGCCCCAAAAAAAAGGTTGTCTGGACCCTGCTGCCTGCCCAAAAACTATATGAAGAACGGCTAGGTATGGTGGTTGAAAGACCACCGTTACCAATGGAGCCTAATAGCCCATGTAAAATAGATAAAGGTATTGTCTGCCAGTTGTTGGGCAATGTTATGTTTAATAAGCGTGAGGTTGAGCATTGGCTTATATCACGCAGAACATCAAAACAACTAACACCCCTTGTGCAGCTTTGGATAGATAAAAATCTTAAGGTTGCACTAAGAGAGAAATTTTTAGACGGCATGACCATAGAGTTGCAAAATTTAGAAGAAAAGGCGCAAAAAATTAAACTATTCGTAGTTCCAAAAGATTATAAGAAAAAACCAATAGCAAAAAAAATACAATCAAAAAAGTAACTATTACAAGGGTATGTTGTCATTTGGCCCACAACGGAGCCCTGGAGAGATCATTTGCCTATCACCTTAACTGCCGATGAACGGCGACATTTTAAAACCCACGGTCGTAAAAAAGGTTTTTTAAAAGAAAAAGATGCCGAACATCTAAAAGAGACTCTACCTAGCTTAACGTTGGCTGCAAGTGACCACCGAGATAAATTATTAGCTCAATTTAAGCCACAAAAACCAGAATCCGCCAAACTATGGCTGGAGATTGGCTTTGGCAATGGGGATTATCTATCCCATTTAGCCGCTCTTCATCCCCAGGACTGTTTTATCGGCGTTGATGTATTTTTAATGGGTGTTTCCTCCCTGTTAAGACGACTTGAGCGACAACAAAGTGTAAATGTAAAATTAGCCGTTGATAGTGCAAACATTGTCTTGTTAGAAAAAATACCCCTAAACTCTCTTGATCGAGTGGTGATAAACTTTCCTGATCCCTGGCCCAAAAAAAGGCATCACAAACGGCGTTTGATTCAAAGTGAATTTTTAGATCTTATTTCTCAACGCATGGTAAGTGGTGGGCTGATATCATTAGCAACTGATTGGGCAGAATATTCCCAATGGATGTTGGAACACCTAGAGGCCCATGAAGACTTTATAAACACGGTCACAAATGGAGGTTTTGCCCCTCAACCAGAAAACTGGCTAACAACCAACTTCCAAAAAAAAGGCCAAAAAGCAGGCCGTCCCGCTCGTCATCTGTTATTTCAAAAGCAATAGGATGCACATGCATGCTACCTTTAGGTTTATATAGTTTTCAAGTAAGGTCAAAAAGATTTTAAATATTGGTATCAGCAAATATATTTATGGCGATACCAATATCAACAAGAGATACTCTAAGGCTCTCTAAGTAAGCGTACCCCTAGGTAGCCGTTGTTGAAGCCGGGGGTGTCTTTATCTCTGTTGGCCGAACGGACTCCAGAGGGTTTGGTTTTCCAGTCACCGCCACGAATTACCCTGTATTGACTTAAAGATGGTCCTAACGGATCATTTCTTGGGCTCTCTTCGTAGAAATGTTTGCGATATTTATCGTGCACCCACTCCCATACGTTACCCATCATATCGTGGAGGCCAAACTGGTTGGGGCGGAAAGATCCCACAGGGGCTGTGATTTTAAAGTTATCGTTACAGGGAAAAGTTATTGGATCTGGTAAAAAGAACGAAGATGATTTTTGTGGGTTTGAGACATTGCCATAGAGACACGCATCTTTTTCGCCATCTCCCCAGTAGTGTTCTGATGTTGTACCTGCTCTAGCTGCATATTCCCACTCGGCCTCAGTCGGTAGTCTAAATTTGCCATTGCCCTGACTGGAAAGCCATTGCGCAAAATCTACAGCATTTTGCCAGCTTATCTGTACCGCAGGTAGATCATCTCCATTTAACGATGCTCCGTTGAGAATCTGGCTGTCATGGTTGGGCTTATACATGCGGTACTGTTTATTTGTCACCTCATATTTACCCATCCAGAACCCTTTTGTGATACAGACTTTGTGAACTGGTTTTTCATCACTATTACCATTATTGCTGCCCATATCAAAGCAGCCGTTAGGAACCCAGACAAATAACATGCCTGTTACCGGCTCTTGCCAATCCAGCTTACCTCCTTCAGCTACACTTTTTACCTCAAAACTGTTTTGATCACTAAAAAGGAACAGGCTGTGGAGAAGGTTGGCACTATCGAGTTTGGCATAAACTTTATGCCTTGTGCCTTTTTTAAATAGTTTGCGGGCCTCGTCTCTTGAAAGCACAAAATATGGTTTATTAACCTCTTTTAATAGATCAACAGCCCAAGGTTTTGCGTCTAACTTTATGGGAAAAACCCCTTTTTCAGGATCATAAAGTCTGGAATCCAGAATTACGTCGGCAACTTCATAGCCCTCAACGCCCATATTATCGTTTACTCTACGCAAAAAATCTTTAACTCGATTCTGGTACTCTTTTTCTAGCTCAAAGGGATCACGCTTTGGAAAACCAGATACTCGCTGCTTTTTCTGCATTGCAGCAAGTTTTAGCTTCTCTTTTTGTTTTAATGCAAATTGTCGTTTTGCTGCAATATCAGCCAGCTTTTGCTGGACTATTTTTTCAGCATCCAGTTTTCGCTGTCTAATAATTTCTTCTTTTTGTTGCTTTGCCAAAGCAATCTTATGCAATTTGGCTGTCTCTAAAGCTTGTTTTGCTTGAAGTTCCTGTTGTGAATCCCTGCTTTTTTTGTTGAGTAATTTATTTTCTAAAATTTCAGCGACTATACCCTCATAATTAACTTGTTTCAATCTGTTGATATATATTTTTGCTTTAGTTTCATCACCTGCTTCAATGGCATTTTCAGCCATTTTTTCATAGCGTTTTTCTATTATTGCCAAACCTTGCTCGGCAGCTTGGTTGGTAAAATCCAGCTCTTGTACCCGGCGGAAACAGTCAAGGGCATTTTTAGGGGGTTTGTTGCTGTCGCCAGATGGCATGGTTAACGAGTTGCGGGAGAGAAGATCCTGACAGACAGGCAATAATTTTGTTACTTTTCCATTGGCAGCTTGAACACCATCAAAAATTGATAGTGTAACAAATAATGCAGTGCAAAAAAGCGTAACAAAACCAATTTTATAGCCCCTCGACATACGACCAATCCCCATAATTATCTCATCCATAATTTAACAATTTGTAAGACAAGCAGAATTCTAAATGTAGTGGATTCAAACCAAATTTGTACAGCTCTAAAAGAGAAAACCTTGGGAGGGCTTGCAGCCCCCCAAACCCCCTCGCTTTTAGAAATTAAAAGCAAAAACAAAAGCTTGGGCTCTGCCCAAACCCGGCAGGGAAATAATTCCCCTGCACCCCTAATAGTGTCTATTATTGGTTTGAATCAGCTATCTCTTTAAAAAGTACAACTACAATTCATAGATTTTCCCCAGACACACTCTAGCCTGATGTAAGGTAAATTGTCTAGACCGTATATTGATTTTTAACAATAGGTTAAGATTGTCATTATTATAAACATGGGCTTCTGAGTGCCTCCAACATACTCTGGGTAAATATATTGCGATATCTATCACCTTCAATTGCAGCTTGGTTTTTTGTGGATGATGTTAAAATCTTCCTTCCAGTGGAGCGTGTCAGTCTGTCCACAGCGGTTTTCTCGGATAACCCCAAAGCTGATTGCCCGGATGAATTACAGGTATCAACAATAATGAGGCCCTGAAAGGCAGGAATAGAGGCTAGTAGTGATTGCAACTCATAGTTATCCAACCCATCATTACGCACGGTATCCTCATTTTTAAAGATCAACTCTTGGGGAATAAAATGATAGTTTCCATCAAGTATTAAAGAATGTCCTGCTAAGTAGAGGAAAAAAACATCATTGTTCTTCATCTGTTGAGATAGCTGTGCAAAAGCTTGTTTAATCCCAGTAGTGGTCGCCTCTTCATCAAATAGAGTTTCGACAACAACATTTTCGTATTGTAATTGACCCCCTGTGTTAATTTCTCTGGCAATTAATTTGGCATTTTGTACAGAGTAGCTTAGTTGCAACGCAGCGTCCTTGTATTTACTTATGCCGACTGCCAACAGATAAAGAGATGGTTGTATGGTTTTACCCTCTTCAACCAAAAGCTCCAAATTAACAGGGGAAGACGCAATTTTATTCTCTTTATTAAATGCGGTAACAGCAATACTGTTTTTACCTGGTTGCAGGGTTATGGTTTTGGTCAGGTTTAGGGTATTTTGCCCTTGAAGTCCCTCTGCAATTTTATCGGCACTAACGGTAACACCGTTTAATTTATATAGCAGTCGCCCAAAACCTCCCCCTTGGTTGAACAATTGTATTTTGAGATCAACATACTTCTCTAAAAGATTGTTACCTGTTTTGTGGGAGGTAAACCCAATTTTAGGAGGTAGGCCCGCCTGCAAGATTTGATTGATATCCACCTTGGCAAGAGCCTTCTCCACTGCCTTATGGTTGCCTACATACTTAGCAGCAATAAGATCAGGACGGTAGAATGGGTGATATAAGCTTGAGAAGGGAAGAAACTTAGCAGCTTTGTCTGCCCCTTGGTTGATATGATAACCTATTAGTTTTGCACCATCTTTTGCCTGGGTGAAAAAACCTTCCGGGGTCCACAGCACCCAGCGTTTACCATCTTTGTGAGGAAATAAAGTTGCGACATCTCTACCATCATTCATAAAAAACCAACGAATGGTTCCATTAGCAAAAGCTGCAATTCCAATTCTACCGTTACCGGATACATTTACTCCCAAAACCGCCCCTGGAGTATTTTTTTGCCAGATTTTTTTGCCATAAGAGTCAAACAGATAGAGGTTCCACTTGGTTCCTAGCAAAAAACGGTTGCCATCTGGGGTGACAGCCAGAGAGTGGGATGTTTCATTCTCTTTTAGAGGTAATCTATGGTTGTTAATGGATGGGTAGTCGGTATTTTGCCAATCTGTTACATGGATATTACGGCTGCTGGTTCTGGGCGGACTCATGTTGAAATCTTCTAGAGGGTCTAAAATTAGTTCTCTATGGCTCATGGAAAACATTGCCGGACGATTGCCCCGGTTTAATAAGCCGAACTGTATTTGTGTACCATTATCAGAGATAGTTAATCCCGAAATATTATTGCTTAAGTCTGCAATGGCTGGTTGATTTAAAAATGTGGTTTTGCCGTAACTATTTAATACCCCAAGGGCCGGTTGGGCACTGGCAAAATAGATTCCACCATATGGTCTAGGGCGGATATCTGTAATTTCCCCTTTTACCATGTAAGAGTCCTGATATTTTCCCCTGCCACGTAATGACCAGCTGCGTATGGGCCAAGTACCATTTTTGTCCCAAGTACCACCAGCAAAAAGAAAGTTACCGTTAGCTGACCAAGAGACACTGTTTAAATTACCATTTTCAACTCCGCTACTTTCTGGGCTGTGGCGGTAGGTTAGGTCAATGCCTGAGAGAATATTTACATGGGAAGAGTCATTAAAACCAACGGCAATCTCCAGGCCATCGGGGGAGAAACGGGCTATATGGGGTTTGCTGCCCCCCCATGCAGCTTTTTTTACAACCAAGTTGAATTGTTTGTCATAAATACGTATGTAACCATCCCAACCAGTTGTCAATAGACGACCATCTTTGGCAAAATCAACGCTATAACTATCATTTTCTCCATATTCTCCATCACTTTTAATCAAATTACCATCTGGCATACTAAACACCAGCAGACCTTTGCCGCCAAGCATAACTGCAGCCATATGGCTGCCATCTGCTGAGAAGGCTAAATCAGACACAATGTTGCCCAAACCTAATATGCGCCGGGTCATATAGCCAGTGACAGTATCGAAGAGATAAATGGAAAAACTTTTATCCCATGCCGCACCTATTCTGCCGCCAACAGCAGCAGTGCGACCATCTGGTGAGAGAGCCACTGAGTAAAGCTCACCATCATCGTAAAGGTCAGTTGGCATACGTATAGTTCTTCTAAGCTCTCCACTTTTTGCATCCCACAAACGTAGGGTTTTGTCAAAAGAGGCCGTAGCCAGAAGATCTCCAGTAGCATCCACAGCAATTTTGTTTATTTGGGATATATGAAAGCCGGGGTCAATCGTCAGTATCGGCTGTGTAGTTGGGGCCAACTTTATAGGGAGCGGAATATGTTTAGTTTGTTTTATAACTTTTACTGGGGCTTTGCTCTTTACAACTTGGCTTGAGTGTTGCTGATTAACACCAGGGGCAGGGGCTGTTGGCTCTTCCAACAGTGGCATTGGTGTTTCACACCCTGCCAAAACCAGAGTAGTAAGCAGTAAAATAGCTATGCTCCATAGCCTAAACCATTTTGCAAACATGACTACCTCCAAACAAAGATTATAATTGCTTCATAGTGTTTATGTTCAACACACCTAATTCTATCAAATATTATTGCTTGTGACAAACCAATGATAAAGTTTAATTTATAAGCCTATAAAAATATTTAATTAAGCAGTGTTACCCAACCTCTTTTAGTCTAAACTCTGAAGTTATTGAAAGTGAGGATGTTTTTTCTTGAAACCAAGAATTTGATAATAAAAAAAACCACTACATTGCTAACAAGGCAAAACCAATAATTGCTGGTGAAATGGGTTTAAAAAGTGTAATATGCCCGATTTGTAACCAAAAGAGGAATGATTAAAATATGATCATAGGGGATAAGTTATGAAGCGGCGATATTTATTGTTGCATCTGTTTTTGAGTATCACCATCTCGGCGATGTTCACTGCTATAATTGATGTAGAAGGTGCTACCCGTGGTATAGGTGTGGTTCCTATAAAAACTGCAAAAGGTGAACAGGTTGGTCTTTACAATGGCAGCCATGCCCTTTTAATTGGAGTATCAGATTATACCGCTGGTTGGCCGGATCTACAGTCAATTCCTGGTGAGATGGATAAGCTGGAAACAGCTCTTAAATCACAAGGTTTTTCTGTTACCAAAGTTTCAAATCCCAATGCCCGCAAATTACAAAATAGTTTTGAAGAGTTTATTGATAAATACGGTTATGATAAAAATAATCGGTTGCTGTTTTTCTATTCAGGTCACGGCTATACCCGAAATGACGGCAATAAAGGTTATTTGGTTCCTGCTGATGCACCAAACCCAAAAGTTGATAACCGCGGCTTTTTGCGTAAGGCCGTAAGGATGTCAAAAGTTCTTGCCTGGGCAAGAGACATTGAGGCTAAACACGCTCTGTTTCTATTTGACTCCTGTTTTTCTGGATCGGTCTTCAAAGAGAGGGCATTGCCAGGTGTCTCTCCGGCCATCCAAAAAATGACAGCTAAACCTGTGCGACAATTTATCACCGCCGGAAGTGCAGGAGAGACTGTACCTGCCAAGAGCACTTTTGTACCTGTATTTATTGATGCCATAGTTGATGGTTTGGGAGATCTAAATAATGATGGTTATGTATCCGGCATGGAGTTGGGTCTCCATCTGCAACAAAAAGTTCCTAAACATGCTGATCAGACTCCGCAATTCGGCAAGATTAAAGATTATGAACTGAGCCAGGGAGATTTTGTTTTTCTGTCTGGTAAGAAAGTTGCGGTAAAGGTTAAGAGTATCCAGAATAGTAACGGCGACACTCCTGTTCAATTGAGTCCAAGCATACTAGCCCGTGAGAAAGAGTTTTGGTCTGAGGTAAGATCCAGTAATGATTCCGAGATGATCCAGGCATATTTGGATGAGTATCCAAAGGGATTATATACTCGCTTGGCACAAATAAAGTTAAAAAAATCAAATAGTGAACATAAGGGGAAATCTTCTGTAAGCAGCAGAACTGCCTCTCTTTTAAAACTCTGCCAGCAATACTATGTAGCTAACCGTTTAACTAAACCTGCTGGTGCCAATGCAGTTACCTGTTATAAGCAGGTATTAAATAGAAATCCCGGTAATAGTGAAGCAAAAAAAGGTTTAAATAACATTGAGGTAAAGTATGGCAACTTGACTAAAGTGGCAATAGAGCGGGGAGCAATAGAAATAGCAAAAAATTATATTTCTCGCATACGCCAGATAAATCCTTACAGTATGCTGGCTCAAGAGTTGTTAAATAAAATATCTCCAACTCCTTTAGGAGGAGAATTTGCCCAAAATTATGTAGCCCAGGTTAACACCCCAACTGTGCAAAAAGAGTGGAAAGATATGGATACAGGTATGGAGTTTGTCTGGGTTCCTAAGGGTTGTTATAACATGGGAAGCAAAACGGGTAATGCCGATGAGAAGCCTGTACATGAGGTCTGTGTAGATGGCTTTTGGATAGGTAAATATGAAGTAACCCAAAAAGAGTGGAAGATGGTTATGGCTAGCAATCCATCAAAATTCAAAAAGGGTAATAAACATCCTGTTGAACAGGTATCTTTAGAAAAAGCCAAGAAATTTATTAAAACCATGAACTATAACGGTTCTTCCAAATATCGCTTACCAACAGAAGCTGAGTGGGAATATGCCTGCCGTAGTGGCGGCAGAAATGAGACCTATTGTGGTGGAAACAGTGTAGATTTAGTAGCATGGAATGGTGAAAATATAGATGGTGGACATCACGAAGTGGGGTCTAAAGTTCCCAATGGTTTGGGAATATACGATATGAGTGGAAACGTATTGGAGTGGGTCTCTGATAGGCAAGACAGTCAATACTACTCCCGTAGCCCCAAGAATAATCCTAAAGGACCATCACAAGGTTCTAAATATGTAGCCCGTGGTGGCAGTTGGCTAAACCCACCATATGGAGTTCGTGCAAATAACCGCTACTACTTTACCAAAAACACTCGTAAACAGAACATTGGGTTGCGTCTTATTAGAATGCCGCAATAGTTTTAACCTAGATTCGGCAGTTGGCAGTGCGTACATGAGGCCAACTACCGAATCTAGGATGATTGAACCTACTGTTTCTAGGGTTATATAAAGATTTATTGCAACTCTATATCAAGTTGTTTGGCAAACTTTTCCAGCTCTATAATAGCATTTTCAAAATCGTATTTTTCGACTACATCTTTAATTATATCTATATTTTTTTCTACTGCACTGCTTAGAGGTAGTGTTTTTAGCGTCTCCAGGGTATCTGTAGCATTGGAATCAAACATGTTTAACTGCTGGTAGAGTTTTCTTATTAGTTTGTCTCTCTTGTTTATGGATTGTTCCACATCTTTTTTACTAAATGACTTTTTGTTGTCATCTTTGTGTTTAAGTAGAGAGTTGTTAATTGCACTATTAATATTATTAAGTTCTACTGCTACCTCACTTATCAGCGTTTCAATGGTGGTTTTATCTATGCCTTTATCTATGGCTGATTCTAGTTTCGCGCTTTTTTTATGGAGTATTTGGGCTGCTATAGAGCCAGAAACACCTTTTAAGGTATGAGCAAGGCGAGTTGCAGTTTTTCTGTCCTTTATTGCCAATGCATCACGAATTTGTTTATCTGTATCTTCAAAGTTTATAACAAATTTTGCCAAAACCCCAAGATAAGCTTTCTGGTTTCCCCCTATCTGTTTTACCCCAAGGGTAACATCAATACCGGGGATCTCTGGTAAAGTTGGCGCATGTTTTTCTTCTTTGCTGCTATCAATTTCAGCATTTTTTGTAAGGGGAAGAGGCTTGGGGTTGGCAGGTTTTATCCAACGGCTGAGAGTGGAGTATAGATTTATTGGATCTATAGGTTTAGATATATGGTCCTGCATACCAGCTTTAATACATAACTCCCTATCTCCTGACATGGCGTTGGCCGTCATAGCCAATATTGGCAGATTGGCAAATTTGGGATCTTTGCGGATTATGCCTGTGGCGGTTATTCCATCCATAACTGGCATCTGTAAATCCATCAACACACCGTCCAGGCTCTCTTTTTCTACTATCTCTATGCCTTCTTTACCATTTTCGGCGATTAAAACTGTAATATTGGCCTGTTCTAGAAGCTCTCTTGCCACCTGTTGGTTAATCTCATTATCTTCTACAAGTAAGATTTTAGCTCCCGACAGTTCTTCTCTGTTATGACTATCATGATGTTTTATAGAATTATCTGCATCACTCTTATGGCTTTTGCCAAAAGCCTCCATAACTGCTTCAAAAAGTGCGTTAGGGTTTATGGGTTTAACCAAAAAGCCATTTATATCTGCATCTTTAACTGCACGTTTGATAATACTCTCTTCACCGTAAGCTGTGGCTATTATCACCAAAGGAGGGTTGGTAAGACCCAGATCACGGCGTATTTTCGTAGCAGCGGTAATACCATCCATCTCTGGCATCATATAATCCATGATAACTAGCTCAAAAGGTTCACCAACCTCCTCAGCTTTTAGTACGGCGTTCACTGCTTCCTTGCCGTTTGTTGCCTGAGACACTTGAAAATTAAAGGATGTCATATAGCCGGTGATAACTTTTATGGCGTTTTCATTATCATCAACAGCCAAAACCTTTTTGCCATGTAAATCTGCTGTTGCTAGCAACTGTTTTGTAATGATTTTATCTGAAATACCTAAACAAACATCAAAAATAAATTTTGAACCAACCCCAGCTTCACTTTCAACATAGATATTTCCATCCATCATCTCAATTAATCGCTTGGATATTGTAAGTCCCAAGCCTGTACCTCCATATTTACGGGTAATAGAGGCATCTGCCTGACTAAATGCTTGAAAAAGACCTGCTTTTTGTTCTTGTGTCATGCCAATGCCGCTGTCTCTTACTGTAAATTGCAGACGTACATTTTTATCATCTTTGGTTAAAATTTTAGTCTCAACGGCAATCTCACCCACATGGGTAAACTTTATGGCGTTGTTGGCAAGGTTGATTAAAATTTGCCCCAGTCGTAAAGGATCTCCCACTAGGGTTTGGGGGATATCAACATCTGTCTCCATAAGAAATTCCAACTCTTTCTCTTGGGCCTTCAGGGAGATAATTGAGGCCATGTTGCTTAAGACCTCTTCTAAAGTGAAATGGATTGCTTCCATATCAAGACGACCAGCATCAATCTTGGAGAAATCTAGAATATCGTTAATTATGCGTAACAGTGATGTGGCAGCGTTGTGAACTTTGTTGATATAATCTTTTTGTCTAAAATTCAGCTCAGTTTGCAAGCATAGATGGCTCAGGCCAATAATTGCATTCATTGGGGTACGAATTTCATGGCTCATATTGGCAAGAAAATCACTTTTTGCTCGACCTGCTGCTTCAGCTTCTTCCTTGGCTAGTTGTAATTTAGTCTCCAACTCTTTCATGGAGGTGACATCGGTGCGAATGGAAAAATATTTAAAAGGTTTGCCATTTTCATCCAAAAAAGGGACAACAGTTGCCCTTACCCAATATGCTTTACCTTTTTTAGTTAAATTTTTCACCTCGCCATGCCAAGGGCGACCACTTGTTATGGTGTTCCATAAATCTTGGTAGAACTCCTTTGGGTGTTCATCAGATTTTACCATTCTGTGATTTTTACCCATCAACTCATCTCGGCGATAGCCACTTATTGAGAGAAACTTTTCGTTGACGTAGGTAATGTTGCCGTTTACATCTGCTGCTGAAACGATGGCATGTTCATCTAAAGCGAGTTTTTTGAAATTTAGTTCACATAACAGCTCTTTGTTTCTCTGTTTTGCCTTTATCTGTTCCGATATATCCTCATAAACACCAAGAGTACCAAGAATTTCTCCATCAAGCCCAGAAAGGGGTGTTTTCCTGGTTTTTAGCCAAATTTTCCTGCCGTAATATGTTGTTTGGGCTTCATCATAGTTTGTTTTTGACAACCCGGTAGATAAAACTTTATTATCATCGTTAAGATATTGTTCAGCCTGCTCTTTCCAAGGCATCTGCAAATCGGTTTTGCCCACAACTAGCTCTGTTGTTGAGCACCCCGCATCTTCAGCAAAAAGTCTGTTACATCCCAGATAACGACCATTAAGATCTTTCCAATACACTCGTACCGGAACAGTATCTAACACCAGTGTTAGCATGGCTGTTTTTTGCAGTACCTCTTGTTCAATCTCAGCATTTTGTTGTAAAAGCAGGCTGTTTTTAAGGATGATAGCCCTGACCAACGAAACTCCCAAAATAGCTAAAAACAGACCTATGAACAGTCCTAACAGTGGGATAAATAGACTAGCCTCTTCGATGTGTATTTTTCTGTTTATATTAATTATAAACTTTAAATCTGGAGTTAATGTAATTTTGTTGGAATTAGAGATTGTAGTAAATGTTAATTTACCTGCTCTGTGGGTAGTACCTTCTTTTTTTACAAATAATTGCAAATCTATTGTACCGCCCCAGGCATCTACTAATGGAGCCAAGGTTAAAGATATTTCCAGTTCTGGTGATATATTGTTTGGTAGCAATATTTGCGGATCTATGAGCATGGCAATGGCACCGCGGAAACGGGTTTTGCGCTCTTCTAATGTTTTGGGTTCATAACGACCAGAATATATTGCCTGAATAAAAGCCATGCCTTCAAAAGCCCTTAAACCCTCAGGAATTGAAGCGATAGTAGGGTCGCCAGTTGTTAAAGAGCGTTGAATAGCATCAACTACCAAGGGGTGGGAGTTAAGATCTATCCCCAACATGGTGCTGTTAATAACTGTGAATGGTTCGATAAACTGTACAGGTAGATGGATATCATCTTGTAAATGTTTGCTGAGGAGTGGCGAGGGGATTTCTCTCAAATTATATGTTAAATACCCCTGACCCTTCATCATTTCTTCAAAAGATAGCAGTTCTCCTGGTGAGAGCTTGGGCATATATATAGCCGATTTGATAAATGGGTGATGAGACAGGAGGGGTTGAGAAAAAATTTTGAACTCATCTGCTTTAATATTTTCTGTAGCGCGAAACAACATGGCAAGATTTTGTATGCTATTAACTGTGGTAACCAAGCTACTAGTGATGCTCTGAGCTATGGTTTCTGATTGTTTGGATAACACCTTGCGATCCTGTTCGATTGAGTACTGCCAAGCTGAGTAGACCAACAAAAGTGTAAAAGCTGCACCAGTAACGGTAAAAAATCCAGTCGCATATCTCTGTTGTTTTGTTGAAAATTGGATCATGGCTGCACCTTGATAGCAGTGACAAGAAAATCTTGCTGTAGTTTAACCCCTGCTTTTTTAGGAATGGCAGTGTTGGCAAATAGATTCCAATGTGCTTTATCAATTCCTACACCAATGCCGTCATTCCAATCATAACCCTGATAATAGGAGGATAGCCAGAGGCAAGTAGCAGCTTTAGCCGTATGAATTTGTGAGAAAAATAAAACAATAAAAAGCGACAATACTGTGCTAAAATATGCAATAGACAGCTTTAGTTTCATGGTTGTTCATCCTGAATAAAAAAATTCCACAAAAAGGTCTGTGGGGTTGATTTTCTGCATGATCTGCGTAGGCTAACATATTTTATAATAATATAGAGCTTTCATGTTAATAATTCAGATGAAAACATTATATGTTTGCCTTTAAGAGTTGCTGTTTTGTACCTGTTGTCATATCTGTTGTGGTTTATGGGTTAAAGAGATGATGGTTTTTAATCGTGGCAAGTATTTTATTTACAGTTTCTTAGTTGTAATTGGTTGGGTATCATAATCAATATAGTTAATCTTACTCGGAGACCAGCATAATGCGAGAAAACTCTGCTATGCCAAAAATTTTAGGGCTTACCCTCGCCCGTGGCGGGTCTAAAAGTATACACAAAAAAAATATCAAACCCTTAAACGGTGTA
>JADFYX010000119.1 GCA_015232795.1 Magnetococcales bacterium | reverse complement strand
ATACCCATAAATGATATGAGAAGTGCTATATTTCTTATTTTATCTTTTTTATCTTTTAAAAATGGGTAGAAGTGACTCGCAATAAAAAATATAGCCATCAAAGCCACATAGCATGCAACCATTGATAAAGGGACCACAATATCCTTAAACTCAATGTCCAGCCCTAGATCTAGATCCATCAATACCTTCCTTGTTGGTGATAAGATTTTTCCCTGATATAATTAGGAGTGAACCATGGTTGACAATCAGCAGAACATAAAAAAAGAAATCAGTGTTGTTATTGACGACTCCCTTTTAAAACATATCCATGAAAAGCTGAAAGAACAACATACTGATGATAACCCAGAAGATGTTATCACCAGCTTTTTGGAGATTATCCTCAACAATTCAGATTATCCTCTTGCTGCCAAAAAAACAGGTGAAAAAGAGATAAAGATCTCCTATAATCTGCACTCTTTTTCTATGCCATTCTTTGATTGAGTTTTATAACTCCACTGTTCCAGATTCAGCAGTTGGTAGTGGGTAGTGACAACTGCCGAATCAAGGATTATTCAGCAGCAGCTGCTTTCTCCTCTAGAAAAACCACTCCAGCTTTTAAGCGAGAGATGGTTTTTTGTCTGCCTAATAGACACAAAGTCTCATAAATTCCTGGAGATGTCGCGGTTCCGGTTAGAGCAACTCTCACGGGCTGGGCTAGTTTGCCCATTTTAATACCAAAGGCATCCAAAATAGATTTAAATACCTTCTCTATACTATCATGGCTCCAATCTTGACAGCTCTCCAAGCGGCTTGTTAATTCTGACAGTGGACCAATTGCGGCTATTTTCATATGTTTTTTAGCTGCATTTGGCTCATAAGGTGGTAGCTCATCAATAAATAAAAAGGCAATCTTTTGCGCCATCTCCACCATGGTTTTAGAGCGCTCTTGAAATTCAGGAATAATCTCAAGAAGCCTTGAGTTTTCCACACCCTCAATTCCAATACGTTGTAACTGGTAGGTAAGTTCTTCTAACAGATCCTCTGGTTGAGCATCCATGATATGGTGGGAGTTGATCCAGAGCAGCTTATCACTGTTAAAAATTGCTGCTGAACGTCCAACCTCACAAATATCAAACAGCTCCTCCATCTCCTTGGTGGTAAAAATTTCCTGATCCCCATGGGACCAACCCAGACGTACCAGATAGTTATTGACGGCTGAAGCTAAAAAGCCATCTTCTTTAAATGCAAGCACTGAGACTGCGCCGTGGCGTTTGGAAAGCTTGGCACCATCTTCACCATGGAGTAACGGCATATGGGCATATTCCGGCACATCCCAGGCCAACGCTTCAAAAAGTTGAATCTGCCGAGGAGTATTGCTGAGATGATCCTCACCACGGATCACCAGATTTATCCCCATGTTGTGATCATCAACAACTACTGCCAAATTGTAGGTTGGTGAACCATCGGAGCGAACTAATATAAGATCGTCAAGCTCATCGTTACGAACTCTCACCTCACCTTGGATTTTATCCTGCCAAATAACCTCACCAACCTTGGGACGACGAAAACGGATAACATAAGGGGCATCAGGAGTTGGTGCCGAACCTCTATCCCTACAGCGGCCATCATAACGGGGTTTCAACCCGGCGGAACGCTGCTCATCACGCATTTGATCCAACTCTTCTTTACTGCAATAACAGCGGTATGCCCGCTCTGCAATCAGCAGTTGATCTACAATATCCAGATGTTTTTCCCTGTTAGCCGATTGAAAATACGGCCCCTCATCAGGATCTAACCCCAACCAGTGCATACCATCTAAAATAGCATCCACAGCCTCTTGTTTAGAACGCTCAAGGTCTGTATCTTCAACTCTTAAAATGGTTGTTCCACCATAATGTCGTGTATGTAAATGACAAAATAGAGCGGTTCTTGCACCGCCAATATGTAAAAATCCGGTGGGAGAAGGGGCAAATCTGGTACGCAAGGTCATGTTTTTGGGTCCATTAATACAAAGTTGATTGGTTTAACTTTCTTTAAATAAACAGTTTGCCATAATTTTAATCGACACTCCATGTCTTTCCTCACTAGCGTATATCTTGTTGTTGATTTAGTATAGAGGGATTTTATAACAATAATGAATATTATACCTATCATTCCAAATTAGTTAAGGAGCCGTAACTGTGGGTTCTACCAAAGATCTTAACCAACCTGAAGTTTTTGCTGAAGCACTTGTTCATGCCACACTCATGCAAAACAGAGAAAAATTGGCCGCATGGCTGGCCGAAGATGAGAATGTTACCGAACATCCTTTCTGGCCATGGTATGCCTATTTTGCAGATCGTCTTATCGATATGGCCCCACAGCCCGAATATGGCTTTCAATCCCGGCCTACACGAACAGTGGCTGCACCTAAGATTGGGCGTAACGATCCCTGCCCTTGTCAATCTGGCAAAAAATTTAAACAGTGCCATATGGATCAAGAGGAGTCAGTTGACTGGAAACTAGGCTCACCGACCCCGGCTATTAAAGCCATGGCTATATCACGGATTATTCAAGCCTCTCCAATTCAAGTTCTCGATAAAGTACCCCAAGAGCTTGCTTCTGATGTAGTATTAACCGAAATTGCCGCCGCTTACCATAATGGTGACAGATTGGAAGATGCCCTTGGGATAATTAAAAAAGTGCTGGAAGGTGACCGGGAAGATCCACACATTCTCTGGGACTACTGGATTGCTCGCTATGCTGAATGGCTTGTTGAGGCCGATAAAACCACTGAGAGTGAGCAGTTCTTGATGGATGAATATGATGCCCCTCGTAAGGTGCAAGCTTGGCAGGTGGCCCAAAAACTGGCTGCTTACTACGTAGACCAAGGTGATACCGAAAATGCTGAGACTTGGGTTGATACCGCATTGGAAGGAAACAGTGAAAACCCTTTCAACCATTATTTAAAAGGTCTTCTACTCCATTCCCTATCTAATTGGGAAGGGGCAGAAGCTTCCTATACTACGGCACTGGAAATGAGCGAAAACTTCCGCGATGAAGAACGAGCCTACATGACTCCTTTGGTTGAAGAGTCTCTGAAACAGGTTAAAAATAAAGAACCTCTGGATGTTGTAGAGGAAGAGGAAGAGGAAGAGCAGAACTAGGTATTGTTTTTCAAATCCCATATGAGCAGACTCATAGTAGCAGCCAAGGTTTAACAAAGAAATTATTAAACCTTGGCTGCTACTCCGCATTTATTTTAGAACTTTTTCTTTAAATCTTTAATAATCTAGATATTCTTCAACAATCTCTTTGGGTGATATATTTTTTCTTTTTGGTCATTGGGTTAACTGACCATTGGTAGGTAAAGGACAATTACAGTATAAAAAAAACCAAAAAGCAGTTTTTTTTATACTGTAATTTAATATACTAGCCGGGACTTTTTTTCAAAAGCGCAAAAAAGTCTTTTTAAATCCGGCTTTACGGCAAAACCTTGGGCTTCGCCCAAACCCACCAGGGAAATGATTCCCCTGGACCCCCAATAAAAAAGGCTTATCTTTTCAACTGATAAGAGCTAACGTACTAGGATAATCAAATTATGAAGCGCAGCCACTATTGTAACGATGTTAGAGAACAACAAATTGGAGATAGAGTCACCCTCTTCGGCTGGGTCAACCGTCGCCGGGATCACGGGGGAGTTATTTTTGTCGATCTACGCGACCGTAGCGGTATCATCCAGGTGGTTTTCAGCCCAGAACGCAATGTTGAAGTTCATAAACAGGCCCATGTCTTACGTAATGAATATGTTCTGCAAATTGCCGGAACCGTCTCCGCCCGTCCTAAAGAGACCGAAAATCCAAAGATGGATACCGGGTTAATAGAGGTAGAGGTGGATGAGTTTACAATACTAAATGAATCCCAAACCCTGCCATTTTTGCTAGATGATGAAGATCTTGGTGAAAATACACGTCTTACCTACCGCTTTCTCGATCTGCGTCGCCCAACTATGCAACGCAACCTCTCTTTTCGTCATAGGGTAAACCATACCATACGCAACGTACTGGATGCAGCCGGATTTTTAGATATTGAAACTCCCATGCTCACCCGCTCAACTCCCGAAGGTGCAAGAGATTATCTGGTTCCTTCTCGTGTTAATCCTGGTCAATTCTACGCTCTACCCCAATCCCCACAACTCTTCAAACAGTTGTTGATGATCTCCGGTTACGATCGCTATTTTCAAATCACCCGCTGCTTTCGTGATGAAGATCTACGGGCCGATCGACAACCAGAGTTTACCCAAATCGATTTGGAGATGGCTTTTGTCGATGAGAACGATGTTATGGCTATTACGGAATCCATCATCCAAAAAAGTTTCTCAACTGCTCTGGGAGTTGAAGTAAAAGCCCCTATTCCTACAATTACCTATGCCGATGCCATGGATAAATATGGCTTGGATGCCCCAGATATTCGTAATCCATTGGTTCTCACCGACTTAACCCAGCAGATGAAAGATACCAGCTTTAAGGTGTTTGCCTCCCAGTCAACATTCAAAGGACCAGGGGGTGTTCGCGGTGCCGTAAAGGTTCTGAAGGTTCCCGGTGGAGCAAAACTAACCAGAAAGCAGATTGATAACTATACCAAATTTGTCGAGATATACGGTGCTAAAGGTCTGGCTTGGATTAAAATAAATGGACCTTGGCAAGAAGATAGCTGGCAATCTCCAATTGTTAAATTTTTCTCAGATGAAGAAAAAGCGGCAATTGTCACCGCTACCGGAGCCGAAACCGGAGATATCCTCTTCTTCGGCGCTGACAAACTATCAGTTGTAAATGAAGCATTAGGACGACTACGGGTTGTAGTTGGTAACGATATGGAGATGGTTGACCCTGAGGCATTTGGCTTTGTATGGGTAACTGAGTTTCCACTGTTAATGTGGGATGCAGAGGCTAAACGTTTTGATGCTGTACATCACCCATTCACCGCCCCCATGGATGAAGATCTCCACTATATGGATAGTGAAGACGAAGATGAGGGAGTGAAACCACTTCATAAAATCCGCTCAAGAGCTTATGATCTGGTATTAAATGGTACTGAAATTGGCGGTGGCTCTATCCGTATCCACAACCCTGAAATGCAGCGTAAAATGCTGGGCCTGCTTAACATAGACCAAGAGGAAGCCGACGATAAATTTGGCTTTCTCTTAAAAGCCCTGGAGTTTGGAGCACCACCCCATGGTGGTCTCGCTTTAGGTATGGATCGCCTTATTGCTCTCATGCTTAAAACTGAATCAATACGAGATGTTATAGCTTTTCCAAAAACCCAAAAAGCTGGCTGTGTCCTAACCCAAGCCCCAGCAGCAGTTGATCAAAACCAATTACGAGACCTCTATCTACGCAGCACATTTAAACCTAAAACGTAAACAAAAAATTCATAATCCTAAAAAAGTCCCGGTAAAGCTCTCCTTACCGGGATTTTTTTTGCACAATATCAAGGCAACCGAATAGAAGTGACAATTATTGTCACCAACTGACAAATTGGGGCGTATAATAGTAAACACAAAAAAACAACAAAGATATAATCCTTTGAAATTATAAACAAATATGTGTTGGCACATTTGTCGCGGTAAGGTACAACAAACAGAAGAAAAAATAGTATTTTTACTAAAATTAAGATTATTCATCATTTAATTTTAAGAGAACAACTATGAATCAGGTAAAAAATGCCAATTATATTGCACGTTATACCAGAGAAGATGGTTTTACTTTGATAGAACTGATGATAGTAATTGCCATTATTGGTGTATTAGCAACCATAGCTATTCCTAGCTATCAAGACTACTACTCCCGTGCACAAGTCAGCGAAGCCCTTGAATTAGCAAGTAGCCTTAAAACAAATTTAGCAGAATATTATATGGTAAAAGGCACGTCCAATGGTTATACCATATCTTCATCAACCGTAACTTCAGGACGCTACGTTGATGCAATTGCCATTACTGATTTAGATGCTGTTGGTGCGTCTGCTGGTGCTGCAACGGTAACTGCGAAGATGAGGAATTCTGGCGTAAACGTTAACGTCAAAAATAATGTTATTACACTTTCGGTGCTTGGTGGTACCGTCTGGAATTGCACAGGATCTATGTTACAAGCATACCTGCCCCAAGCTTGCACTGGAGGCGTTGCAGCAACTCCTGCTCAAATAGCAGCATTGGAGTTGGTCAGTACCTATACAGGTACAGCCAAATAACTCATATATTGATATATTCAGGAATTGCAGATTTTAATATAAAAAAACCCGGTATAAACCGGGTTTTTTTATATTGATTCTACTTATGGGCTTTCAACCCTATCAAAACAGCGCAGTCGATAAAGTTCTCGTTTTGGTCCATTATCAAGATCACTAAAAGCCTCACGAGTATGCAGCACATTGTTGCTGATCAAACCCAAACCATTCTCTAAACGACCACGGATAATATATGGTGATGGACCTTTCATAATCCTTGTTAAAGCATCAATTGCTGCCTTTACTTCTGGAGTATCTTTCCATTTGATACTGATCGTACGCGCTGTATAACGCATATGCAGATGACCGTCTTTAACTGAAAAAACCGGCCCGGTACGATCTGGTCTGGCTACTTTATCCCCATCCATACGGGCAGGAATGGTCATAACATCAGGGTCCATAAAGGTCTTGATAAATTCAGGATTTTCATCTCTTAGTTGAATATAAGCAATTTCATGATCAAGGAGTTCATTTTCTCCTCCCTCATGGGAAGATCGTTCACAATACAAAGATAACGTCTGCACCTGCCTATCATTGGTATTATAATAACCATCAGTATGCCAGCCAATTTGAGCTTGACGATAGGGTATATAGTTGGCAAAAGGTCCATGGGCTGAACCGCCCGGCGATAGCTTTGATAAGCCACTATCACCAGCTCCTAAATTATAATCAACATCGCTAACACCCAACTGCTTTAAAAGTGCTGGCAATGGATTTTCTTTGATCTTGTCTGGATCTTTAACTGCATAAACCACCATATTGGTCTTAGCACAAAGCTGCAAAATTGCATTGCGCTCACTTGTGGTTAAAGCATACGGGTCTTGAATTTCAACTACTAACTCACCCAAAGATTTTGGATAATCAGCGAGTTTAGCCTCTCGCCACTCCTGGTAAGCTTGATCATTTCCCAGGTTAAATACTGCTGCGTTTGTCATAATTATTCCCCTAAAATTTAAAAAATATAGCAGTGTAAAAAATAAGGCTGGAAATCAATTTAATTCCCAGCCAAATTTATTCTTAACT
>JADFYX010000118.1 GCA_015232795.1 Magnetococcales bacterium | reverse complement strand
AAGGTATCTGTAAGAGAGCGGAACAAGGCAAATTTACGAATTAAAGGTGCACTTGATAGTGCAATGCGTCGTGAAATGCCTTCTTGGGTTGAGGTTGATCCTGTCGCTATGGCTGGAACATTCGTCTCTTATCCCGATAGATCAGATCTACCGGCTGAGTATAATGAAAACTTGATTGTTGAACTGTACTCCAAATAAGAGAATCTAGGATAGGAGAGCGCGGATGTACAGAAATTGGACAGAGTTAATTAAGCCTGAAAAGATAGAACTTGAAAGTGGAGAAAATCCCACACAGCAAGCGACTCTTGTTGCCGAACCCCTTGAGAGAGGTTTTGGCGTAACCTTGGGAAATGCACTGCGAAGAATTCTTCTCTCTTCTTTGCAAGGTGCCGCTGTTTCTTCAGTGCAAATTGAAGGTGTTCTCCATGAGTTCTCCAGTGTACCAGGAGTGTTGGAGGATGTTACAGATATTATTCTCAATCTTAAAGGTTTGGCTCTAAAGGTCAACACCGATGAGAATAGAACCATCACCTTAAGGACTGATAAAGAGGGTGCTATCACTGCTGGAATGATTGATCCTGGCCATGACATTGAAATCATGAATCCAGATCATCATATCGCCACGCTTAACAAAGGTGGTACTCTTGATATGATCATGACAGTTGCTGTTGGCAAAGGTTATGTGCGTGCTGTTCAGAGTGTGGATGACGAGCCAGTAACCATCGGTGTTATTCCTATTGATTGTAGTTTTAACCCGGTTCGTAAGGTCTCTTATAAAGTAGAAGATGCCCGTGTTGGTCAGCAGACCGATCACGATAAGCTCATAATGAACATTGAGACCAACGGAGTTGTCACTCCTGAAGATGCTTTGGCCTATTCTGCTAAAATTCTGCAAGATCAATTAAGTCTGTTTATCAATTTTGATGATATTCCAATGCAGAAAAGCAAAGAAGATGAAGAGGGTCCAAAATGGAACTCCCATCTTTTCCGTAAGGTTGATGAGCTTGAGTTATCAGTGCGTTCAGCAAACTGTTTGAAAAATGATGATATTGTCTATATTGGCGATCTTGTCTTGAAAACAGAAGCTGAGATGCTGAAAACACCAAATTTTGGCCGAAAATCTTTGAATGAAATCAAAGAAGTTTTAGACGAAATGGCACTGAATTTAGGTACCCAGCTAGACGGCTGGCCACCAGAAAATATCGAAGAACTGGCTAAACAGTTTGAAGAAGAAAATTTTTAAGAGAGGAAATGTCTCATGAGACATCGTAGAATCGGACGAAAATTTGGTCGCAACAGTAGCCATAGAAAGGCTATGTTCTCCAACATGCTCAACAGCCTTTTCCTCCATGAGCGAATTGAAACCACACTTGTTAAAGCTAAAGAGCTAAGAAGTATGGCAGATAAGATGGTTACTCTTGGAAAACGTGGTGATCTCCATGCCCGGAGACAAGCGTTGAGTGTTTTAAAAAGCACAGAGGTGGTTCACAAGCTATTCACAGACATTGCCGAGCGCAATCGTGAAAGAGCTGGTGGCTACACCAGAGTACTGAAAACACGCTTCCGCTATGGAGATGCTGCCCAACTATCTTTTATTGAGTTGGTAGAGCGTCAAGCTGAATAGTTTTTTTAGCTTTGAAATTTTAAAAAAAAAAGACCACTGTTTATCGGTGGTCTTTTTTTTGGTTAAAATTGTTTAGTGGATTCAAACTAAATTTATACAGATCTTAAAGAGAAAACCTTGGGAGGGCTTGCAGCCCCCCAAACCCCATCGCTTTTAGAAATTAAAAGCAAAAACAAAACCTTGGGCTTGCCCAAACCCACAAGGGAGATAATCTCCCTTGACCCATAAAAATATAAGCTTTTTTGGCTTGTGCAATTTGTAGCCTATTGATTTTCTTCTACCATTTTTTGCAACTCCAGACACACTTGAGATACTACCGTTTCCCAATGATCTGGTGAGGTTTGGCGGAATAGGGTTGTATTGGGATACCAGGGGCTGTCGTTTCTATTTGCTAGCCAACGCCACTCTGATGCAGTGTGAAGCATAACCCAACATTTGGTATTTATGGCTCCGGCTAGGTGAACAACGGCGGTGTCTGTGGATATTAGTAGGTCTAAGTTGCAAAGACAGGCCGCTGTCTGAGCAAAGTCGGTTAATACTGGGTCTAGGTCAACTACTACCTGCTCGTTTTGGGCTGTTTGCAACTCTCTTGCCGGTGTTCCTTTTTGCAGACTGTAAAATCGCACTCCTGGGACTTTTGTGATAGGGAGCATATCGTCAAAGGTACAAGCCCGGCCTTGGTTTGCTTTTGCTGTGGGATTTCCTGACCAGCATATCCCAACGTTTAACTCCTTCCCTGTTCGTAGTCTAAGTCGCCATTGAGTTGCATCACTTGGTTTGGGTTTTAAGTAAGGGACATTTTTAGGAATTGTCGCCAAAGAGTTGGTAAACAGAGATGGCAGACTCATTAACGGTATGTGATAGTCATATTTAAAATTTGGTGGTGTCTCATCATCTTTTTCGCGGGCTACTACCATATCGGCAATATTGGACTCTTGAAAAAGAAGCAAAAGTTCTGGTTTACACTCTAAAATCACATAAGCACCACTCTCCTGCACCCATTGGATATATCTGGCGCACATTATAGCATCACCAAACCCCTGTTCCGTATAAAGATAAAGCCGTTTGCCGCCCTCTAGCTCTTCTCCCTCCCAACGGGGAATAGGGCATATTCTTGGGGTGTTTGTCGGGAGCTTCCACCGCCATTCATACTCTTGCCAACCCTGTTTGAATTGTTCTGTAATTAAAAGAGAAAAAGCAATTGCCATGTGTACAGGAGCAGAATCTGGGGCTTGAATCAAAGCTTTTTGGAGATGTGATAACGCCAAAATTTGATCACCATATTTCTGTGCTATTACGCCAATATTATAGTGGGCCATGCTGTTGTCTTTATCTGACTTAAGAGCAGCAGCATAGTGGTTAAGGGCCATTGATGGATTGTTATTGCCAAAACAAATATTACCCAAATTAATATGGGCCTCTACCATATAAGGGTTTATTTTAAGTGCTTGAGCCAGACGAATTTCGGCATCTTCAATTTGATTGTTGTTTTGTAAAACCGTTGCAAGATGAAACAAAACGTTGGCTTGTTTTGGCCTTAAAGTTAAAGAGCCCTCTATCAGTTGAATTGCCATTTTATGGTTGCCAAGTTTAAAGGCAACCATCCCCAAAATAAACAGTCCATCGGGATTGTTAGGATCGTTTTCATATACTGTATTGGCCACCTTACCCGCTGCTGCATAATTTCCATCGGCATAATGGGCGTTGGCCTGTTGTATGAGTTGATCGTTTGTTTGGGTGTTTGTAACTTTATTGGTCATATTATTGGCCATTTCTTAAGAAGGGAAACCATCTGTAAAATAGGTTCTTGCCACTGGTTGGGTTGGCTCTGTCTGAACATTAAAGAGTTGGGATACCAAGGGGTTTTGTCACTCTCCAATCCCCATCTCCAATCGGGAGAAAAGGGGAGAAGAATCCATGTCGCTTTTCCCATAGCGCCACTTAAATGGGCTGTGGCGGTATCAATAGTGATTACAAGATCTAAATTTACAATAATAGCTGCGGTATCGGCAAAATTAAAAATTTGTGGGTCAAAATCGACAATATCCATATTTTGGGGTGGAGTCTCTAGCTGTTGGGCTGGTGGACCTTTTTGCAAGCTGAAAAATTTTATATTTGCAACACTAGTCAATGGAGCAAAATCTTGTAGGGTGGTAGAGCGTCGTCGTAAAGGGTCATTTTGAAAAAGCGGTTTACCCTCCCAGACCAAACCTACCTTTAAACCATTTTGGCCAATTTTTTTCTGCAACTGGCTGCTTAAATCTGGGATTGGGTTAATATAAGGTGTTGTTTTGGGAATAGAGTCTAGAGTGGTATTTAAAATATGGGGTATTGATAATAGTGGGCAGTAATAATCGATATGGCCCAGATTTTCGTTTTGGTTGGTAATAAGATCCACCTCTGGCATAGCCTGCAAAAGCGGGATCAAATTGTTTTGTGTTATAAGGAGTAGTTTAGCACATTTCTTTTTAAGTATTGGAATATAACGTACAAATTGTAGAGAGTCGCCAAAACCCTGTTCACAAATTATTACTAGATTTTTATCTGCCAGTGGCTCTCCGCGCCAAATTGCAATACCGTCTGGGGGTGGGCAACAAAGAGGGGAGCTATCCCTTTTAAAACGCCATTCATACTCCTGCCACCCTCTGCTATATTCCCCCATAATCAAGAGAGTCATAGCCAGATTGATGTGAGAATCTGCATGGTCGTTATTTAGCTCAATGGCCTTTTGGAAACACTCTTTGGCAAGTTGTAGCTGTTTAAGAGCTTTATGGCACAGTCCCAGATTATTCCACATTTCAACAAAATCTGGTTTAATCTTCACCGCTTTTTGCAAAATTTCAACGGCATCCTTGGGGTTGCCGTCATCAATTAAAATATCACCCAAATGAAAAGCGGCATCTGTTTGTCTGGAGTCAAGCTCAATAGCAGCTTTAAAACGTACTTTGGCAAGGGCTTTTTTTCCCACTTTACAGAGAGCTATACCTAAATAGGTGTGGTATTCGGCTATTTTTGGGTTAATTGCAATAGCTCGGCTAATTAAATCTATGGCCTCGCTATATTTTTCTAAGTTAAAAAGAGAGATACCAAGAAGAAAGTAGGGGTGTGGATGGCCTGAAAATTGCGTAATAATAGTGTTTAGCTGGTTAATAGCTTCCTCATCCTGACCACATTTTTGCAGGATAGCTATTTTATCAAGCTGTTTTTGCATGTTATTTGTAGCATCACTCGACATAACGGCATTTCACAGACTTACGGTTAAACCTAGAAACGATAGTTTGTAAGCAGGCAGTGGCCGCTTTTTTGTTTCTAGGTTGATATAAAAAAATGTGACGTTCAATAATATGTTTGAAGATAGGCTACATCATTATAAAAAACAACCCATACATAACGATATATGAGACAAATCAATGGATAGTAGTAAAGATTTTTTAGGACATATGCTGCAAAATAAGTTTGGTGAGAGATATTTCCCAGCAGTTATTGGTGAGACCTTTACCCTGACTGGTTCTGACAGCTTTTATCACCGTCATTTTGGTGATGCCATGGAGAGTAATGGCACTCTATATATAATTATCGGATCAGATTGCGGTCTTCTGCTAAATTGGTTGTTAAAGAAAAATATTCCTTCCGACTCCCGTTATCTATTTGTTGAAATTGCAAGTTCTCTTTCGCGGTTGCAGAGGGAGGGGATTATTCCCCTTGAGTTACCGGATAATATTTTTGTAGAGCCATATGAAAGTTGGTTTGAAAAGGCTTTAGAGTTGTCAATGCGGGACTATTTTTATGTCTCAAGGCTTAAGTCAATAAAATCACTTGCGGTTTTTGATGGCTATCATGATCTCTATGTTGAGTTAGGCAGCAACATAGAAGCAACACTTACCACTTTTCACATGCAGATGGTCCAGGAGACTGGTTCCCAGATATTTTTTGCTAAAAGTCTGGAAAATTTAGCAGAAAACCGTATGCCCATATCTACTCTTGATGGAGTTTTTGTTGTTTTTTCAGCAATATTAATGGCTGGTGGACCATCTTTGGATGAATCTTTTGCCTGGATAAGAGCCAATAGGGAAAATCTTGTTGTTTTGGCTGTCTCGCGGATTGCTACCCAGTTAAAAAGAGAGAACATCGTCCCGGATTTTTTGTTTGCTATTGATCCCTATAGCATAATATTTCACCAATCAAAGGCGATGCTGGATTTTTATGACCGGAGTATTATGGTCAATATGTACCATTTAAACCCCCAATTGGTTGGACAATGGCGTGGGCAAAGTTTCTATATAGGTGCTAGATTTCCCTGGAATACCAAAAACAATCCACCATTTATGCTTTTTCCTGGAATTACCGTTGCCCATTATGCTTTGGGTGTGGCCCTTGAGTTGGGTTTTTCTAAAATTATAATAACCGGAATTGATCTCTGTTTTAGTAAAGAGGGTTTTACCCATGCCAAGGGGAGTGCTGAGACCTTAGCTGGCCCTTATGCCAAGCAGTCAAAACTGTTTGTTGAGACCAATGGCGGTTGGCAGGCAGAAACCAGCCCGGATTTTTATAGTTCACTTGCTGCAATGGGTAATTTAGCCGGGCAGAATGTTGAGTTAGAAAAAAGAAAATGTCAGGTAATCAACCCCTCCAAAGCTTCTGCGAAAATTAATAATGTTGACCATATGGGGTGGGACTCTATTACCGTTACGCCGTTGCCCCAACCTGCAATTGATAGTGTTAACCAACTATTAGAGCAGACTGAAACATATAATTGGCCCGACTATTATAAAATGGTGGAAGATGAGTTAAACACTGTACGGGGTAAATTGTTAAAAATTAAAAAATTGGCAGAAGAGGCTATCTCTTGTAACGATAAACTGTTTGGCCGTAAAGGTCATCCACCAGATTATAAGTATAAAAAGGTTATGGATGATATTGAGCTATCCTTGGATAACGATTTTGGTGATATCACCAAGCTTGTTAAAAGTTGGAGTGTTGGCGAACTTTTAAAATTAAGCAAACCAAACAGACAAGATGACTGGAGCGACAAAGAGATAGAAGAGACAGGCAGGCGGTATTATGAGATATATCGGGATAGTGGGAAGGATCTTTTAAAGGTTATTGATGAGTCTCGGCAAAGGGTGCGTTGCCGGATTGAGGAGACCAAGCCTCGACCCAACATGAAAACCATGATTAGCCAATGGACAAAAGATAACCAGCCCGGTCGGGTATTGCTGTTTTTAGACCGTAACGGGTTGGCAATAGAAGATTTTCACGAAAAACAGGCAAATGCTCTTAAAACTGTTGCCCAATCATTTGCTGATCTTTTAGCCGAAACAGAAACCGATTATCAGGCTCATTGCAAAAATATTCTGGCTTCACCAATGGCTATTTTAGGCAAGGCAAAAAAATATTTCTCTGATAAACAAACTGAAAAGCTGGCAAATTTCCTGTCAGGTATCAAAGAGAGTAATTTGGAGCAAAGAGAAGAGTTTGTTCTGCTGATGCAGGGGTATCTTGCCCAACTTGCCGGGCAACTTGACACAGCATTGGACTGTTTTGGTCAGATAAAATCTGAACTTCTGGAAAATGAATGTCTCAAACAGACACTATCTATATATTTGGCACAAAATAATCTACCAAAAGCTAAAATGGTAGCAAAACTGCTAG
>JADFYX010000117.1 GCA_015232795.1 Magnetococcales bacterium | reverse complement strand
GAGATGACACAAAAACGACTTATGTCAATCAACCAGGATTATAACTACAATATAGGCGTTTATGGACATAAAAAAGACGATACTTGCCGTAGATGATACGCCGGAAAATATTGACGTATTAGTAGGTATGTTAAGTTCGAAGTATAAAGTAAAAGTAGCTCTTAATGGAGAAAAAGCCCTCCAGGTTGCGTCAAAAAATCCTCCGGATTTGATTCTTCTTGATATCATGATGCCAGAAATGGACGGTTTTGAGGTGTGTCGAAGGTTGAAATCCAACACTGAAACCACCAATATACCAATCATTTTTGTAACTGCCATGTCTGAATCCGTGGATGAAAAAAAAGGTTTTGATGTTGGCGGTGTGGATTATATCACAAAGCCTGTAAATCCCAGTATTTTACAAGCCAGAGTAAGAACCCACTTAGCCATGGCTGATCAACATCGAGCTTGTGAGTTGATGGTTGAGGTACGCACTAAAGAGCTGCAAAAAAGTCAACGGGCTGCAATTCGTATGCTAGGAGAAGCAGGGCACTACAACGACAGTGATACTGGTGTGCACATCTGGCGTATGGCTGCCTATGCGGGAGCATTAGCCCGTCATTCTGGCTGGTCAGTGAAAGATGCCTTAAGGTTGGAACTGGCTGCTGCTATGCACGATTCTGGAAAAATTGGAATTTCAGATGCAATATTAAAAGCTCCACGAAAATTAACTCATAATGAATTTCAAGAGATGAAAAAACATTCATCTATTGGGGCAAAAATTCTCAGTATAAGCAGTGACACCCCCATATTTCAAATAGCAGCAGTTATCGCCTATGGTCATCATGAAAAGTGGGATGGCAGTGGTTATCCTCAAGGTTTAAAAGGCGAGGAAATTCCTGAATCAGCCCGTATTGCTGCTGTTGCCGATGTTTTTGATGCCCTTACCATGAAACGCCCCTATAAAGAGCCATGGTCCACAAACGAAGCCTTTGCAACAATTGAACGAGAAGCCGGAACCCACTTTGATCCCAGGCTTGCTGCATGTTTTCTTGCTATTAAAGATGAAATATTAAACTTAAAAGAGATGTGGTCACAAAAAGAGTAAAAATTGTTCTTTTTTGCTTTGCGGTGGAATTACAATAATCCAGAATCTTTATGCAAATTTGGTGTTAAATCCTTATTCTGTATCATTTTTTCAGTAATTTCTTTATTAGCTGCCCTGATTTTTGCAATACGAATAGCAATAGAAGGGTGGGTTTTATAACCTTCAAGAGCGATAGTTGGCGGATCTTCCGCAGCCCACCGTTGCCAAAAATCAATTATTTTATCAGGATCATATCCTGCGCGAGCGGTAAAATAAGAGCCGACATAATCAGCTAGATGTTCGCTTGTTTTGGTCGATCCTTGGGAATGCAAAGTTATGTGGGCGAGTTCGTGGCCTAAAATCCATGCTAGCTGATCATCATTTTGCAAAAAGCGCAACATACCAGTAGTGATATAAACCCGCAGGTTATCAACCTCTGCTGCACTGATTGTATTCACGGTATAGAGGGAAATAGGCTGTCTACATGTCGGTTCTGGATATACGATGATCTCGGAGCGTACCCCCTGTTGGTTTTTAACAGTAAGGGTAACCTGTTTTTTTTTGTTCAATGCAGGCAATAAAATATCTTTAACCCATGAATCTATATTCTCATCGCTTTGTGAGGCTAAAAGGGAAGCTTCAACACCAACAATAAGGTCGCCTTTTTTCAGCCCAGCCTTATCAGCAGGACCATCAGGCTGTAGATATATTATCTGCGGTACAGCCCCAACTCCAAACAGACGCTGGTAGCTCTTCTGAAACGGTTTATCATAAAGGGCACTATAACCCAAACCGATACCCAAACTACCCTTAACACTTCCACCACAAAAGGAGGCATTAGCACTGGTAAGTCGATGCCATACTTCTGTAACACGTAACTGTCGCCGATGCTGCAACTCAACAGCCCTATCTTGCAGATCATCAAGTGTTGCATTAGCTATAACAATCGGAACTTCCGGTGGTTTAGGAGTGGATACACAGGATACCAAAAACAGGCTACAGGCAGCTATAAGATAAAAATAGAGAGAATATCGCATAATTAATCGAAAAAAATTTTCCCAAAGTCAATAAATAGTTGTGATATTATCAATATAAAGCAAGACAGTAAAACAGATATTGGACCATCTGTAAAAGGTTAATCCGCCAGCAATAAGCCCAGCCAAATATAGATCAATAACAATCATTAATTATCAACCGCAACCAAGCATTGGCAAGGTAATTATTGTTTTTAATTCAGTGATGATATATATGGGATGTGCTAGGTTTAACCACTTTAAGTTAGAAAGGCAGTGTTTGTAGTGTAATACCCACGGTATTACATCTATTGATGGTACTGTTTTCCCTCATAACAAAAAATGCAACTATGGGAGGTTTTAGAAGTAGGGCACTTGTCCGTTTGGAAAACCACCATAAAGCAGCAAAGAATTTTCGTGACCATAGTTAATACTTAAAAAAAAGCCAACCGTAATGGTTGGCTTTTTTTGTGATGCTGCATAATATTTAAATCAACCTACTATTTGAAATTGCCCGGAAAGATAAAAAGCAGCCCAAAGGAAAAACATGATTTTTACAATTTTTGTCAATACTTCTTCGATTATCATTTTTTGGGCTAAGATGGCTTCGGGTGTTTTTTTTGTTTCCATAGTAATTCTCGCAATAGAAAAATCTAACATATACCAGGATAGACTATGGGCCAACTGGCTAGAAAGTGTTGGCTATTATATAAATTAATTTTGCCCCGTAATCCAGTAATTATAAATGGGCAGAATTTTTTTATTGTATTGGTACGAAAACAGGATCTTGGTACACTTTTGGTGTATATGGCGAACTGGCAGTATTGTTTTTATACTGAGCCATACCACTTCCCTGATGAGCTGGTGAACTACACCCAGTTATAGTGCCAACCATGAAAAGTGCCGTGACTAGATATAAGGCGGACTTGATATGTTTCATTACAATTACCCCATAGAAAAGAATTGATTACCAACCATTATTACCCAGATTAAATAATCAATCAAATCAAAATTAAAAAAAACTTATTGAAACTTGGATATTAAGCTTTTTGAAAATAATTATTAAGAAAAAGGCTAGAAAATGTCTCTAGCTACATAGTAGAAGAGAGCAAATTTTGTGTATAGCCGATCTAAACTAGCGAACATAATTGTTTTTTTATGACTTTTATGTCTCATTTAGAGGTGTTTGCAGTATCTTATACTTACAAGCTATTTAGTTGATGACCCTATCCATACAGCCAACGATTATAGCCAATAGGGATTGATGGCCAGTCGAGGGTTTATTGTCAGCAATAGTGCTGGTAAGTGAATATTCCAACCAAGCTATGGCAATAACTGCCGATAGAAGAAATAGCACTAAATATGACATCTGATTTCACCCCCATTTTGTGATGTTTCAACTTACATTAACATCATAACCCACATACTCACATTATCGCAAGTTAGATTATTAAAAAAAGTTGGTTTTTTGTTAAAAAATTGCAATTGTCGTTTTGTGTGTTATGTAACGTATTGAAATCAGAATATATATTATGATTTTACACTGTTCATTTAGGCGAAAATTTTTTTTTAATATAAAATCATGATGAAGGGATGTTTAATTACCCGAAATTTTATTTTTAGATAAGGCTGAAAAGTTCTATTGGCGTCATTACGTATATTTATTCTAACATTCTATAATATATAATATTGAATGTTAGAATGTAGTAAACAAATAAATAACCGAGCCTTTAAAGAACTTTTTCTTTAAAAGATAATACTTTAAATTCAATTATATAAAGAGTTTATACAGTTATGTTAAGCTTGCTCACATGGTACAGACCTCCTGGCATTTCTTCACCGGATAATCTTTGGGCCTCTTTGCTGTGTTGCGTGGCTTTAGCATCAACATCAGGAGGTGTTAAACGTGGAATACGACTGGTCTCTTGGATTTGATCAATTTTATTTGCGGGAACCAATTTTGATGTATTGGAAGTTGCCTGTGTACTTTTTGCTAGTGCACCAACTGCTGATGATGGGATATTACGTGCAGCATCACCACCAGGAAACATTACCGGGCTTGTGAGATTGCTAACAATGGCTGACATATGCTGATACTCTCCACGACTTAATAGTTATCATTTGCAATTAAAAAGATTAGGATGAACATCTCTCATAGGCCGCATTTGTGACATTTCTTTATCGGTGAGAGGTTGGTTGCCTGAATCAACGTATGCTGCCTTAGTAATGGCTTCATCCTTTTTTTCCAAGGATATGTGGGTGGATATACGATTAATTTTTTTTATTTCCATTTTAATGGCTTTACGCAGACTGATGACCCGAATAGCATCCTCCTCCCGGATGGTATAAACAAGAACATGTAGGCAATTACCGATATTGCCATAAGCAATAAAACGGTCCATACAGTAGTTCTGACGGTTGTCAATCCGCGTAATTGCATTCTCAAAGTCAAACTCGAAAACGACTATAAAGTCTATACCGTGTTTATCAATATTATTTTGCCGCGCCATACTATCGTAGATGATTTTCATGGGTACAAAATTATTTAGTCTATTTGATCATCTTCCTAATTAGCT
This sequence comes from Magnetococcales bacterium, assembly GCA_015232795.1. Lineage (GTDB taxonomy): Bacteria > Pseudomonadota > Magnetococcia > Magnetococcales > JADFYX01. The sequence goes on along the minus strand of JADFYX010000117.1, from coordinate 2,638 downwards.
CCCATGCTGACTGCTTCCAATTATGGTGCAGAACCTTCCCCTGACGCACAGAATTACCGTCAAATGAATCAGGCTCTACTATGGCATATTGGTAGTCTTGAATATCTGCATCTTTGTCAGCACTGATATTCCATATATTAGCCCTTGAGATTTCTCTTTTCTGGTGTTCATCTCCACTAGGCCATACTTCTACTTTTATCACAATCATTTTGTGTATCCATTAAAGGAAAGAATAAATTTATTAAAAAATTTTCAAATGACCCACCTCAATCCATTAATACTTCATTATAAAAGTAAAAACCACATAATTCAAAATATATCTAACTAACCGGACAGGGTAATTTAGTTAATATTGCCACTTATCTAAAAGTATTAAAGTACATGTCATGTTTATGAGGATGGTTTGATTGTAAAAAACTCAGCAAAGTTTGCAATATCCAACACTCCATATATCGTCTTATTGGTGTTGGATAATACTATATTATTTTCCAAACTTAATTTTTTTCTTAGAGATAGAAGTCCACCAAGACCACTACTGTCTATAAAGGTAGTTCTGGCAAAATTAACTTCACATGTCTTTACCTCCTGCTCATCTACCTCTAGTAGGTAAGAATATCTAAAATCCTTCCATGTATCGTAGCAACATTTTCCTATTACATTGACGATCAATTTTTCTTCACTTAACTCAAGTTCACAATTCATAATTTTAACATCCCATTTTTACAGATAAATTTCAAGACTATAGCAGGTGATTATAAAACACGCTAACTTTCGACAATCGTATTTATAAATAGTTCCAGCCTAATCGATTCCCTGCTTAAAAAAATATACTTTTTTATTTGCGTGCCAGTTCTGAGTACTGGCAGCGTTAAGTAAATTGGGGTGGATTAGGCTAACCTAAGAGAAAGGTGTGATGGAGGTAGATTGGAAGTATCAGACAATCAAAGAAACTTTAATAGGCTGGATAACGTATGCGGATACAATAGCGTAAAAAAACACATTGAAGAGGTCTAAACCATACTAGGCAAGGACTCCCAGTCATTCAGCTTATTTGATCTGTCATTTGAGTCAATCTTTCAACAATTTCTCGATAGCGGATAGACATAATTCTGTAGGCAAGAGATGGGTCATGATAGATTCGTTCTGTCATCAGTTTTTTATCCAAATCCAAAAGTCTGGTCTGACCTTTGGTGATAGCGGTAAACTCTCTGTGATGACTGCCAAATAAAAAGGAGATACCTACAAAACTACCAGCAGTTACTGAAAATACTTTGTTCCCTTTTCTGGTAAATAAATCAACCTGTCCTGAGAGAACAGAGTATATATGGATGGGTTTTTCTCCCTCCCTGAACAAGACAACTCCATCCTCGTAAACTGTACCTGCCTGCCGACCAAAAACCTTATGTAAAATTTCCAATTTATCCTCTTATCTTTTCCGTTTTAGGATCTTGTCTGTTTGCCCCATTTTTCCCAATCAGCTCACATCAAGCTTCCGGTTTTACTAAAAACATCCATAAAATCAATCACAATCTACATCTTAAAGGTGCTGATGATACCATCATTATTCGAGTCAACACAAAATCTGCCTCGATATGCTCTGATAGCCGATTAATTCTACGAATCTTTAGTCTTGATTCAAATCAAGAATTCAACCCATAAAGCCTTCAGAGATAAAGCCCTAAAAAAGTAGTTAGACTGGTAGCTATTGATGAGCCTCTATTCTTGGTGAATTATAAACAGTTAGTCTACACAATTTGGAATAAGAGATCATAATGAACAAGCTTTAATGCATTTCTGACAGCCTCAGAGGAATTGATGAGTTGAATATCTGAACGCCCCCCAGTATGTTCTCGTAATATTAGCAGCATCCCAATACCTGAGCTATCTATGAATGTCACCCTACCCATGTCAACAACATAATTTAAATCAGGACTTTCATTTTTAAAAGATTCTTGAAAATCTTTATTTAACGCGTAGTTAAAATCTCCTTTGGGTTTGATGGTAATTTTATCTTTTGTTTTCTCAACTTCTAACAGCATGATTTCTTTCTCCAGAAGTAAAATGATAGATACCTGTGGCAGTGTACCATCTGAACTTTAACATTCGTTAGTGAAAAGTTTTGATAAACTTCTATAAGAGAGCTTCTTAATACCACCCTGATTTTTTTGGTGTCATACTTGACCCAACTATCCACCCAACCAAAATGCCAAGTGCTGCCCAAGTTGCCACTTCTATTAGGTGGTCTTTTAACCACAATTCAAGGGTTAAGCCTTTGTTGGTTGCCAAGTAGTTCAGATACTCTAATAACACCGCACAGATACAACCAAGAATAGCAGTTATCGCTGAGTTGGGCATGCCCCTCTCCTAATAATTGACTGAACTTACTTACTCAACTTTAACACAAATCTGTCTATTTCGCTCCTATCTATCAACCTATCTTGCTGCACCAATCCAAAAGATAGTAGCGAAACAGCTATATATCTCACATTAATATATATTATCGAAAGTTATAAATGGTTGATTATCAAGACCTTATACTAAACATCCTTTAAATTGTGTTTACCTGAGAGCTTGTGAAAAAATGAAACCCTACTGCGAACGCCCCAAATTCACCCCCCGCACCATGTCGAAACGTGCC